>CANCPA010000069.1 GCA_947379895.1 Chitinophagaceae bacterium
GGGCCTCAAGTTTTAGCAATGCAAAATGCAACTACCTTACGTGCAACAGGCTTACCGATTACAGGAGATGTAACTTTTAGTACTTCAGGAATAGTGAATGGAATTACAGGTGCTACCTATAATAGTTCACAATATGGTTTGAATAGTGCGCCTACAGGATATACTTATTTGGCAAACCCATACGCTTGTCCAATCGTTTTTGATAGTATTTATAATAATTCATCAAATATCAAGGCGTTCTATTATTACATTGATCCAACTATTGGTTCAACAGGTGCTTATGTAAGCTATAATGCAACAAGTCATGTATCTAGTAATGGTGCCAATTATGGCAAATACATACAGGCAGGTCAAGGATTCTTAATAGGAAATACAAGCAGTTCACCTGTAGTGGTATTGAAGGAGGCTTATAAAGCAACAGGTGCAAATATTAGGACATCCGTATTTGGTGCATCAACTCCAAACAGTATGATTGTATTGAGTTTATTGAAAAGCGGAGGGAGTACTTCACAAAAGATGGATGGTGCTGTAGTAGTTTTTGGCAGGCAATTTACAAATGGATTAGGTGATGAGGATAATACTAAATTCAGCAATGCAAGTGATAATCTATCTATTACAGAAAGTGGTCACAATTTGAGTATCGATGGAAGATTACCTGCAACTACTTCCGATGTTTTAGGAATTTGTCTTGGTCAATTGAGTGGTACAAAGTATCAGTTATCGTTAGATGCTAGTACTTATAATGGAAATGGTCTTACCCCTTATTTAGTGGATGCATTTACTAAAAAGACTACAGCTTTAAACATTGGAATCAATGCCATTGATTTTACAGTAGATTCGACTATTTCTACAAGTTTTCAAAACAGGTTTAGTTTAGTATTCAAACCTACTACTTTATCAGTTAACAGTATAGTGCTTAATGTTACTGCAATTGAGATTGGAGCAAATATTAATTGGAATATAGTAGGCGAAAATTCGGTTTCTAAGTATGAAGTAGAGAAATCTAATGATGGTAAATCCTTTATAAAGATAGGGGAGGAGGAAGCTAAGAATACTACGACTGCAAGTTATGTTGCTATTGATAAAGTTGAGATCTTGACAACTACCTACTATCGTATCAAAGCTGTTAGCATAGATGGATCAATTACTTATAGTAATGTAGTAATTCTAACCACTAACCACTTAGCACTAATAACTATTTATCCTAATCCTTTAGTGGGCAGGAAATTGACTATTGATTTTAATAAGGTGGTTGCAGGAAAATATGTATTAAGTATAACCAATGTTTTAGGACAAAAGGTGACTGAAAGAACTATTATTCATAAAGGAGGAAATGGAACTCATTTCATCAATATTGAGGGTACAATTGTGAAGGGAGTTTATAATATAATAATCAGTTCATTGGAAAGTAAGCAAACTATTCATCAGATAAAATTGTCAGTACAATAGTTATTAGCGGTTGTAGGTTAGTAGAAAAGTTTACTTATTATTAAAAATTAACCACAAACAACTAAAAAGAGTGAGAGGCCAATTAGGATACTGCCTGCGTTTGAGTGTTTAGCAGGTGGCGTCTTTGGTTTTATCATTGTTCTTTAAAGGTCTTTTAAGGGCAAAAAGAGATTTGCCTTAACAAACGTACCGTAGTTGGAGCAAACACGAAGATTTGCTGTAATGTCGGTACCGTAGTTAGAGCAAATACGAAGATTTGCTTTAATGTCGGTACCGTAGTTGGGGCAAACACGAAGATTTGCTGCAATGTTGTTGCCGACTTTGGAGCAAATCAATTTTAGCGAGCTAATGGTTCATTGGTAAACATTTGAATGACATTAATAAATGGTAATTGGGTTAGAAACAAAAAACATTTTTTTATCCTTTAGTTATTGCTTTTGGTTCTTTTAGAAATAAAAAATGATATGAAAATTTAAAATAGAAAGGAATGTTTAAAAATTTTATTTTATTAGTTGTTTTTTCACTTACTTTAAATGCTGTTAAAGTATTCGCACAAGATAAAGGGGATGAAGACAAGGCAATGTACAATGCCAATAAATCAGGGGATGCTGTCTTGATTGAGGCTGCTAAAAATCAATGGTGGAATGCTACCACAAAAACCCACGATGAAAGGTTAAAATGGTGGAAAGAGGCAAAGTTTGGAATGTTTATTCATTGGGGAATTTATTCTATGCCTGCAGGAGAATGGAAGGGTAAGGTTATTGTAGGGTATTCGGAACATCTAATGCGTAAAGAAAAAATTCCTCGTGCCGAATATCTTGATTTAGCCCATCAATTTAACCCCACAAAATTTAATGCGGATGCATGGGTAAAGGCTGCAAAATCGGCAGGAATGAATTATTTGATAATCACAGCCAAACATCATGATGGCTTTGCCATGTACGATTCAAAAGTTTCGGATTTTAATATTGTACAACAGACTGCTTGGAAACACGACCCTATGGTTGATTTGTCTGCTGCCTGTAAGAAATATGGTGTACATTTTGGCTTTTATTATTCTCATGCTTTCGATTGGGAACATCCCGATGCTCCCGGTAATGATTGGGACTATAAAAATCCGGGTGGTGACCTAGGTTTGTTTGGAGGAAGAACTTGGTATGACCAACATCCTGAAATATTGGTAAGGGCTCAAAAATATGTGGACGAAAAGGCAATTCCTCAAATAAAAGAATTATTGACCAAATATCATCCTGAAATTCTTTGGTTTGATACCCCTCAGAAACTACCGCTATCTGAAAATATTAGGATTCTAAAAGCTATTCGTGAAACGGATAAGAACGTGGTGGTGAATGGTCGTCTAGTAAGGGGGGCATCTCAAACCTTAGGTGATTATACGAATACAGGTGATAGACCTGCTGAATTTTTTCCTGTCGCAGCACAAGATTGGGAGGCGATTCCTACTACAAATAATTCCTATGGTTATTCAAAATTTGATAGTAGCCATCAATCTATACCGTATTTTGTACAATTAGTGTCAAAAGCTGCCTCTAGGAATGGAAACATACTTTTAAATGTTGGTCCAAAAGGGGATGGTTCAATGGATGTGAAAGATTTGAAAATTCTTGATGGATTGGGCAAATGGACTTCTAAAAATAAGGATGCCATATACAATACTACTGCTACTCCTCTACCATTACAAAGTTTTGGTGTAACGACAATGAAGGACAATAAACTCTATTTACATGTCTTTAATTGGCCTTCAAATGGAAAACTAGCCTTTGCAGGTTTGCAAACAAAAATTAGCAAGGCCTATCTATTAACTGACATCACAAAGAGTAAATTGAAATATGAAACTTATGGCAAATCCGATATGCTGATTCATTTGCCTGCAATAATGCCTGATACAAATAATACAGTTATCGTATTAGAATTACAAGATAAGATAGCAGCAGTTGGAAATTCACTGATTGTGCCAACTATGCCCAATAGATTTTTAGCTTTCGATGCAACTTTGAATGGAAAATTTAGTCATGGTGATGGGAAAATAGCTGCATATTATGTTGATGGTTGGAAAAAGGTAGAACAAACAATTGGTTGGAAAATGCATACAAATGAATCGGGTACTTACAAGGTAACCATTAAATATGCAGTGAATGCTGATTGTGGGGGGAGTTATCAAGTTAAAATTGGCAACACTCCATTAGTAGGGAATATAAATGAAACCTATAAAAAAGGAGAAATTATGACCAAAGAATTAGGGCAAGTAAAACTTGAAAGTGGGCAAGTGAATATAGAGATTGTGCCAATAAAAATAGACAAGAAGGAGTTGATGAAATTGTTTGAGATTCAATTAATTCCTATTAAATAATATAATAAGGAACGGTCTAAGTAATACGTTGTACGTTCTAACTAATACGTTCTACGTTTTACGTATTACTTAGTACGTAAAACGTAGAACTTAAAAATAAACTAGATATTAAATAAAGTAATGATGAAGAAATTAGCAGTGGTTTTGTTGGCAATCATGTTGTGTCAAACGGTGTCTTTTTCCCAAAAGGAAATCTCTAAGGATGAACGTATGAAATGGTGGAGGGAGGCAAGGTTCGGAATGTTTATTCATTGGGGTGTCTATGCTCAATTGGCAGGAACCTATCAAGGGCATGAACAAAGGCGTGGTGGTGCAGAATGGATTATGAATAGGATGAAGATACCTGTTGCCAATTATCAGTCGTTTGCAAAGGAATTTAATCCTACAAAATTCGATGCTGATTTATGGGTAAAGACTGCAAAGGATGCGGGTATGAAATACATTGTCATCACCTCGAAACATCATGATGGTTTCGCCATGTTTAAATCGAATGCAAGTAAATGGAATATTGTAGATGCGACACCTTACGGAAAAGATGTGTTGAAACCATTAGTTGTTGCGTGTAAGAAGTATGGTGTAAAGCTTGGCTTTTATTATTCCCAAGCCCAGGATTGGAACAATTCCGGTGGTTCGGCAGCAAGAAAATTGACAAATGAAGGTTGGGATAATCCAGATAGTGCTGCTATTGATGCCTATACAAAGGAACATGCAGGACATTGGGATGCTGTACAAACGACAGCTACTTTTGATGAATACATTGATAGAGTTGCAGTGCCACAAGTGAAGGAATTATTGACTAATTATGGGGACATTTCTGTTTTGTGGTGGGATACGCCTACCAATATGACGGATGAGGCGGCAACAAAAATTAAGGAGTTACTTAAACTTCAACCTAATATTATTACGAATGACCGATTGAAAAGGGGAAATCTTGCATTTGCAGGCGATACTAAGACGCCTGAACAGAAGATTCCTACTCAAAGTGAATTAGATGGTACCGATTGGGAAACCTGCATGACGATGAATGGTACCTGGGGTTTTAGGGCATCTGATAATAAGTGGAAATCAACAGAGACTTTGATAAGAAATCTTTGCGATATTGCCTCTAAAGGAGGAAATTATCTATTGAATATAGGTCCTAAATCAGATGGAACATTCCCTCCTGAAAGCGTAGAAAGGTTAAAATCAATTGGAGATTGGATGAAAGCAAATGGTGAGGCTATTTATGCGAGTAAGGCAAGTCCACTGCTTTCATTGGAATGGGGGAGATGTACTCAAAAACCGTCAAAGGAAGGTACAACACTCTATTTTTCTGTCTTCGATTGGACAAAGGATGGAAAACTCGTTATTCCAAACTTGAAAAATGAAGTAGTTGCTGCAAGTATGCTAGTGGGAGCAAAGAAGTTAAAAGCAACTTCGGAAAATGGAACAGTTACTATTCAAGTTCCTGCGACTCCTGAAAATGCAATTGCTACAGTAATTAAATTGGAAGTGAAGGGAACTATAGAGAATCAGAATCTTACCCCGAAGAAAAAAATGAAATCAGGTGCGTTGGACTGAGAAAGGATTACAGGATTCAGGTTACAAGATACAGGTATCAGGTTACAGGTTACAGGATTCAGGTTACAGGATTCAGGTTCCAGGATTCAGGTTTCAAGATTCAGGTTACAGGATTCAGGTTACAAGATACAGGTTACAAGATTCAGGTTACAGGATTCAGGTATCAGGTTACAGGATTCAGGTTACAGGTTTCAAGATACAGGTTACAAGATACAGGTTACAAGATTCAAGTGACTAGAAACTGGAACCAGCAACTAGTTACCTGCAACCGGTAACTTGGAACATATAAATATTTGAATTTTTAAAAAAGAATGACATGTCAACAACAAATCAAAGTGAAGAAAGGTTAATTATCCCTTTTGTTGAGAATGAAACAATTGAATGGGACGACTTAGGTTTAGGAGTAAAAAGAAAGATTATGACTTATGATGACCGTGCGATGTTAGTAAAGGTTGCCTTTGAGGAAGGTGCCGTTGGTACTTTACATCATCATTATCATACACAGATTTCTTTTGTATCAAAAGGGATATTTCTAGTAGAAATTGATAATAAGAAACAGTTATTGAAACAAGGAGATGTATTTCATGTGGCGCCCGATTTAGTGCATGGTGTTGTCTGTATGGAAGAAGGCGAATTGATTGATATCTTTAGCCCAATGCGTGAAGATTTTGTTTAGTAGGTAAAATTTACGACTTACAACGTATAACTTATAACTTACAAATGCGAATCAAGGGTTGAAAGTACCGTTAGGTACTAAATATTGGTAGTAAAATATTAAAATAAAGGCTTGAAGTGCCGTAGGTACGACATAATTTGCGTTTGAAACTATAAAAAGTGTTTCTTTTGAGCATTTTAAAATGATATGTCGTCCCTACGGGACTTTAGGCAATTATTATTCACCTGTTTCCTACCGATATTTCGTGCCTACGGCACTTATCCAAGCGTATTTCAACCCTTGATTCGAATTATATAGTATTTTTATACTAGGCACACAATATCTTTCAAAGGGAACACAAAGGTTTTGAAGCTTATTCAAGTGCAGATTAGATTTTTTGTTTTTTCGTATTTAAAATAAAAATTAACTCCTTAAGGTTCCCAAATTCCTGCGCCCATTCTCACTACTTCATATTCTTCTTTTGTGCAATCAATGACTGTAGATGGAATCATACCACCAATTCCACCATCAATGACGATATCTACCAAGTTTTTGAAGTTTTCATAAATCAATTCGGGGTCGGTATACTCCTCCACCATTTCTCCCGGCAAAGAAGCCGAAAGTAATGGATGATGTAATTGTTGTGTAATTGTTTTAACAATCAGGTTGTCGGGTACACGTAAACCAATTGTATTTTTCTTTGTCTGCAAAATTTTAGGCACCTCCTTACTTGCCGGAAGGATGAAAGTATAAGGACCCGGAAGATAATTTTTGAGTAATCGGTATAAGGGCGTATCGATACTTTTGGTGTATTTACTAAGGTCACTAAGGTCGTTGCATACAAAACTTAATTGTGCTTTAGCAGGGTCAACATTTTTAATTCTCGCTATTCTTTCAATTGCCTTGTGCTGAAATATATCGCAACCCAAACCATATATCGTATCGGTAGGATATACGATAATGCCTCCCGATAACAAACAATCCACTACAGTATCAATATGCCTTTGATTGGGATTGACGGGGTGTATATTTAAAAATAATGCCATTGGTGCAAGCTACTAAATTAATGCAAACAATTATATTCTGATTAGAATATTCTACTTTCAAAAAGTAATAATTGCTAAACAAAATTAATTATAAGGATTAAATCTATTAATTTGCTTAAAGTACCTGAATTACTTAAATAGCATAATATGTATCTCTTTTTTGACACAGAGACAACAGGGTTGCCCAAAAATTGGAAGGCGCCTGTTACTGAACTTAATAATTGGCCTAGACTTGTACAACTAGCTTATTTGTTGTATGATAAAGAGGGCAATCAAATTTTGGGTGCTGATCATATTATTAAGCCGGAGGGATTTATAATACCATTCGAATCAGCTAGAATTCATGGTATTTCTACGGAGAAAGCAAATGAGAAAGGTGAAAATCTGCTAGCAGTCTTACAAATATTTCATGATTTAATTAATCAGGCAGAATATCTTGTTGCACACAATATGAGTTTTGATGAAAAAATTGTAGGAGCTGAGTTTTTAAGAAACAAGTTTCAAAATATAATTCCTGTTAAAAAGAAGATTTGTACCATGCATAGCACTACTGATTTTTGCAGGATTTCGGGTCCTTACGGTTATAAATGGCCGAAGCTTTCGGAACTTCATTATAAACTTTTTAATAAAGGATTTGATGAGGCACATAATGCGGCAGTTGACATTAATGCAACGGCTAAATGCTTTTGGGAGTTAAAGAGAATAGGAAAAATTTAATACGCATTACGTTATATTTATTAAATCTTTCCTATTAAGGAGCTTTTACCACAAGGAAATCAAAATAAAAACAAGGGTCACAAAGTTTTCTAATCAAATTTAACTAGATTAATCGACTATAGAGACCCTAAATCCTTGTGTTTCTCTGTGAATACCATTGTGATCCTAGTGGTAAAACCTCCTGACAAGTAACATTAAAATGTATATTTCATCACTCTTTATTCAATCGACAATTCAATACTTTGCGCTGTTGTTCCCAAGTTTACGCAATATAAATGACGCTTTGTATCGGTGTAGCCCATTTTGACAATATCGAGGTCTTCAATTGTGTTCGAATCCATGATGACAAACAAATCGCCAATACCAATAGTACTAGTCATTCCGTTCGTAAAATAAAATTTCACCTTACCCTCTCCCAAATTGCTTCCGTGAATCTTTTGAGTAAGCACATCAAATTTTCTCTTAAAGGCTTTATGAGGATCTGTATTTGTAAGTGTAAAAGTGAAATCTGTCTGAGTCATTGTAGTCATCAAATCAATTGGAAAATAGATGTCCATAGAAGTAGGGGTTTTATAAAACTTCTGTTCCATACCACCATGAACCCAATACATTCCTTCTGCAGCACCTAAAGTAGCCATTGTCAGTGCATTAATTGCTTCATCAATACTGATAATATGTCCTTTTCTACCACTCATTGAAGTTGAAAGCAAAGTTTGATAAGCAATTACATCTAATTTTAGTGTTGCTAAAGCTGCATCTGAACCTATTTCATCCACCAAATTGTTAATTGCAGTTAATCTCGAATTAATAGTTCCTGATTGAAAAATTCCACGTCTGTGTGGTAACAAAGCTACATACCGCAACGAACCGAGGGGATAAACCATTTGAATACTATTATCCCAAAACCTAATTTTTGTAGAAGCCAATTCATCTGTTACATTAACAACACTTTTTGTGCTGCTAATATTACTACTCTTCAACATACTCCAATTATGATTGGCAGTGCTAAAGATTGAATACAAGGGATGAAAAAAATTGTACATCTTGAGGATGTCAGGGTCGGTAATGTCACGGTGAAGGTTAAAATCGAAGGCATCAAAAATTGACTTAGCGCCGATTTTATTGCGATTTGCCATTGGGATAAACCAATTCTGTGAATGTGGCCACTCTACTGTTTGCATAACAAAAGTTTTATTAAAAATGAATAATACCGTTGCTGCGACAGCGATTTTGTGTCGGTGAAGCTAACTGAGTCATAACTATAAATATTGATAAATCTTTGGAATGTGCATAACTCTTTTTTTCTCAATGATTTCAGATGATTGAGCGATTATTTACTCATCAGGTTATACCACTAAATAAACAAGGAAAAAGACAAGGGGCACTAAGTTTTTCAACAAAATAGTTGAATCAGTGTCATTGCAAATCTATTTAAGACTATTCAACTATGATAATTGTAGAAATTCTGGTTGAAAGACTATCTAACAAAAACAATGACAAAAACATTCAATTGAGTCATTATCTATCACAAATAATGGCTCATTCAAATGTATTTGGCTCTAATTATAAATTATAATAACAAATTCAAATCTTTTAGTGATTATTTATCGTAGATAATGATGACTTCAAAAGGTTTAGGTACTATTTAGTAATAACAGGAGAAAATAGAGATGTCTAAACAACTATTCTGCACGAATAGGAATGAAATTAAAAGTTTAGATTTCCAAAATGTTTTTTTGATAGTTGAAACACAAATGGTGCATGAATTAATAGATTTAGTAACTAACGGCACATGATGGGAGTAATACGCAAGAACTCCGATTTGCGAACAGTATCTTACTACCCAATTCATTCATGCGCTAGTGGGGGAATCACCCAATATTATTCAATGTCATTAAATTAAGGAAATTCGTAGTGGAGTGAATTACCATAAACACAGGATTTCATTAGCGTTCGCTTCGAAAATCATCAAGACTGTCACACAGAGCCTGTCGAAGTGCAAGCAACTTACATTTCAACCCGATTTCGACAGGCTCAATCTGACACGATAATTTTCGAAGTTTCGATTAACTTAATGACATTGGAATATTATTGGATAGGGTGCATAAATGTTTGCACAAAAGATGCAATATTTGCCTAAAAATCGGGTTCATTCAGGATATTTGATAGAAGCACAAGAATGGAAGTATAGTAGTACCATCGACTATTATACAAGTGGGAAAGGATTATTGGCGTTGACGGAATAGAGATTGACAAATGAATTGAATTAGTAACAAACGGCACATGACAAGAGTCATGCGCTAGAACACTGATTTTCGAGGAGTATCTTACTACCCAATTCATTCATGCGCTAGTGGGGGAAAAAAAGACATATATGAGAAATAAATTAAAGGTAAGGGATGAAATTACTGAAGTGACTTACCACAGGAATCCAACAGTTAGTGAAATTAAATTTGGATATGGAGCAATTCATTACAGGGATTTTGATTTAAAAGATTGTATAGATAAGGAAGGATATGTAAAGATGATTTTCAAATCAAAAGATGATGGATTAATTTATAGTTGTAGATAAAAAGATTTAATCAGGGCAAGGTTATTTGAACCGAAAAGAAGAAATTTATATGTGCAAAGTGTCTGATAAATTAAAATTATGTAGTTGCAAAACACAGGATATACGTAAGCTAAAGCATTATTGGATATTAAAAAGGAATGACGGTGGGAATTTGTCTCTTGTTGGAGAAACAATGCTGCCAATAAACATTAGTGAAAAAGCAGAAAAACTAAATATTGACACCCTATGTAAACTGTTGAATGAAGGAAACTGCTTTGATATTGAAATGCAACATCGGCAGAATGACATTTTAGAATTACATTTTACTTGTTTTGCAGAGCGAAATAATTTCAATAACGAACCTTGGAATGGAGATTTTTTAGTGTATGCTTTTCGCTTTAAAAATAATAAATGGAGGAAAACTGATTATGATCCATTTGGTTCGAACCTAGATGATATTCAATCTGGAAAAATAGTAAGACCATTTACAAAAGGATAATCTGTTTAAAGAATGATTTTGAATAGTGATTGATATGCAGCGTTTCGGGAGAAGATGCTTGCAATTTATTCATCCGGAAGTTAGATTCTTTTATATCAAAAATAAAAATAGAATATGGGCTTAGATGTAACTCACATACAACTTACTTTAACACCGGAAAATAAGGACGATTTCTTCTCCATTGAAGATTGGCAATTGGTATGCAATGTTGCTTTGGAGCACTATGCGAAATATATTACTACTATTGATTTCTTCGAATTTGAAGATTCGATTGCATTAGTTGAGAATGAAACACAGTATAAATCTCTAAAAAAGACTAAAGGGTTTAATGAGAATCATTATATAAAAGTGTTTATTGGAGAACTAAATGATGCAACATTAGATGGTATCAATGAGTTTATAGTTGGTCAAGGACTTGAAAATTTAATAACTTCTCAAATGAAATGCAACCACGATGGAATAACCTATCATCGAATGGCATTTGGTACTCCTATAAAAGTTCAGGGTATGTATTTTATAGATAACATTGGAGAACGTAACAAAGGAATGAGTAACCAATTTTATGATAGCTTTAAGGGTTATTTCCTTTGGGGTAATAAAGAAGACTTCGAATTAGCATATGCATGTGTGGGTGGTGAATGGTATTTGGAAAATTGGGGGCAGGAAGCCGTAGATGAAATGAAACAGAATTTTAAAGAAAATTTCATTGACAAATTTGAGTTTGGAAAAAGTTTGTTATGTGTTTCAACTTAGCATACCCACTGGCGCAAGTGTTCAGCGAAGCTGGTCACTTGTGCTGGATGGTCAAACCAGTTTTCAACTGGAATAAAATGTATTAATCCAGTTGATAGCGTACATTGCCCACAAAATAAAAGCATGTCTAGTAAATACAAGACGGGAGAATCGACGATTGCACATTTTGTAACATGTACTGTAATAGGTTGGGTGGATGTGTTTAGTAGGGAAGCATACAAGGAGATAGTAATAAAAAGCCTCACCTACTGCCAAAAAGAGAAAGGAATGAAACTATACGCCTACGTGATTATGACCAACCATCTTCACCTGATAATTTCGAGTGATTCTATTGGCATTAGCGATTTAATGAGGGATTTTAAGAAATATACCTCCAAACAGATTATCGCTGCCATCATTGCTAATAATCAAGAAAGCCGTAAGGAATGGATGCTGAATATGTTTAGGTATGCAGGGAGTGGAAATATTGCCAACAAAGAATACCAGTTTTGGCAACACGAATTTCATCCCATTTTGTTGGACACTATAGAAAAACAGCAACAGAGGTTATTGTATCTACACCAAAATCCAGTGAGGGCAGGAATAGTTTGGCAGCCACAAGATTACAAGTATAGTAGTGCCATAGATTATTATACAGAGCTAAAGGAAGGATTGCTTGAGATTGAGTGTTTATAAATGGAGAATTCCAGTTGAAAACTGGTTTTACTAATAGGCACAAGTGACCGGCTACGCCGAACACTTGCGCCAGTGGGGAGGAGTTTATTTTGTAAGTTTTGCAACTGTGTACTGGTTGGATATTTTTGTAAGGGAGTTGTATTGTAAAACGGTCAAGAGTCTTAAGTTGCAAGTATAGATAAAGCAAGTATTGTTGTTACACTGTTATTATCTTTTGTATTGCTAAAAGAACCAATGACAGCAAAGGTTTTAGCAGGAGCTTCTTTTATTCTTGTAGGAATGGTAATATTAATTTGGAAGTAATCCATCACATAAAAAACATCACATAAAAAACATTAAAAAAAATGACATTAAAAATAAAATTTAAAATGAACTATACTATTTTATTAGTACTATTCAGTTTCATAATCAACACAACTTTTGCCCAATCCACAGGCAATATAAAAGGCAACATTGTAAGTAATCAACAAGCGGTGGAATTTGCAACTGTAACTTTATCAAATCAAAAAGATACTACAAAAATTCTACATTACTCCACAACGGATTCACTCGGCAAATTCTATTTTAACAACATTGCCTTTGGCAACTACTTTTTAAAAATCACTTTAATTGGGCATCAACCCACCACACAAAAAATAAATGTAACAAACGAAAACAACAACATTGCATTAAGCAACATCAATCTAAATAATGATGATGCTTCACTTGCTGCTGTTACTGTTATTGCACAAAAAAAACTCATTCTAAAAACAACCGAAGGCTTTATAGTAAATGCAGCAGCAAACATTACACAAGTAGGCGGCACAGCAACAGACTTGCTCAAAAGCACACCCACAGTTGCAGTAGATGCAGATGGTGGCATTACACTTCGTGGCAAAAAACCTTTAATACTTATCAATGGAAGAAATTCAGCATTCACTACAATTGACCAAATCCCAGCAAGCAATATTGAAAGCATTGAAATTATTAACAACGCATCTGCAAAATATGATGCAAATGCGCAAAGTGGTATCATAAACATCACACTCAAAAAAAATAAAACCAATGGTACAAATGGGGCATTTTCTTTGGGTGCAGGTTTAGGCTCTCGTGGTCGTACTGCTAACTCAATTATTTTAAATCACAAAACATCAAAATGGAATTTGGGTTTAGGTTATGACAATCGTTTTGCAGGACGTACAAAACATATTACCAACAACAGAACCAATTTTTATTTACCTGATACTTACAGCCTTAAACAAGACAGAAACGATGAAAGAATGGAAAGACTGCAAAACCTAAAATTCAACACCGACTTTACTCCGAACAACAAACACAGCTTTTCTTTTGAAGCCATTGGCAACATCGAAGGGCAAGACAATGACGAAACACTCAACAGCACTACTTATAAGCAAAGCAAAAATTATAACGATGCCAACAGACGACATTCTTTAGAACTAAAGCTTTCCAAACTTGCCGAGTTTACTTTTGGATACAATCGCAAATTTACCAACCCCAAAAAATCCTTTGCCATTAGTCTATCAACATCTATCGAGCAAGAACGGGAAAACACAGACATCAACACACAAAATTTAAATGAGGATAAAAGTAATCTTGGCAACCCATCACTACAAAACACACACAATTATGCCAATGAAAATATTTCAAACGCCATATTAGATTACGCCTTTCCACTTTTTAAAAATGGCATTATAGAAACAGGCTATAAAGGCACATATCGACAAAGCAAAAACGATTATGAATCATCTGACAAAGTAGGAAACAATTATATCATAAGCACAGCAGCAAGCAATATTTTTAAATTCAATGAACAAGTTCACGCTGCATATTTACTCTTTCATTCATTCATTGGTACGGAAGAAAATCCAAAATATAAATACGATATTGGTGTAAGATTAGAGCAAGTAAACAATAACGGCAACACACAAACCAACAGCACACAATTTTTAAACGAATATTTAAAACTCTTTCCCACAGCAAGTTTCAGCTATTTAATGGCAAATAATCAAACCCTAAAATTAAGTTATGCCAAACGCATAAACCGACCAGACTTGGACGACCTAAACCCTTTTATAGACATTACAGATGCACTCAATCCACACAGTGGAAACCCCTATTTAAAACCTGAAATAATACAAGCTATCGAATTAGGCTACAATAAAGAATGGGAAAATTACAGCCTTTCATCAAGCCTTTTTTATCGCAATGCTAAAAATACCATTCGCAGTTTTCAACAATCCCAAGCCAATGGTGCAGTTCTTCGTTTACCAGTAAACATAGGCACAGCAAATAGTTATGGTATCGAAAATATTTTCACAGCCAAACCCACAAAGTTTTACGATGTCAATGCAAGTTTTACCCTATTTCAACAAGAGTTAAACGGCAGCAACGTTGCTAAGGATGCTGTTCAAAACTCATTCAATTGGTACACTAAGCTAATCAACAATTTCAGCATTGGAACTCGTGGTAAACTGCAAATAATTGGCAACTACAATTCAGCACAAACCACAGCACAAGGCAACCTAATCTCTATTTATAATTTGGACTTAGGCTATCAGCAAAAACTTGGAAAAGGTAATTCACGTTTAGGTTTAATTGTGGTAGATGTTTTCAATACCCTAAAAAGTGGAAGCAATAATTACACAACCGATTTCAAGAGTTACAAAACTTCAAAAGCAGATACACGTGCCATAATGCTAACATTTGCCTACTCATTCAAGTCAGCGTTTAAAGAAAAATTATTAGAAAACAAATTCTCAAAAGAATTTTAGATACAACTCTATATAATGCAATTCAAACAAAATAACAAAGTTGAAATAACTAACAAATGAACAAACTACCACAAATCATTATTTCATTTTGAATATTGAAAATATGTGCAACAACCTTAAGCGAAACAGCAGGAGATTTATTAGTACAAACAATGAAAGTTGGTTATGCAATTAGTTCAGCAATTTTATTTGCTCCCCACTAGCGCATGAATGAATTGGGTTGTAGGATCCTGCTCGAAAATCGGGGTTCTCGAGCATGACTCCTTAATGTTCGTAATTTTTACTACTCTACCTCTACTACCGCTAGTAAGATAACGGTGTCCCTGCCGCAATTCTGCAACTTATGGCAACCATCAATTTAAAAATTAAATATTCTCTCACCACATACGAATTACTTAGGTTAGTGCTATTCTTTTGTCCAACAATCGTTCTTTTTATTGCGAAGACAGCGTAAATCTGCACTATAATAAACACCTTTCTCTCCTTTAGCAAATGCGGCGTTTAAAAGGTTTGATACCTGATTCACATCTGTACTTTTTTCATTACCAACCTCCTTTTTATTACTTAATTTAAACCCCTTTTTTGCAAAAGAATAGTAAGCAAGGATGCCCGAACAACAATTGTATCTATTATAAACAAGTAATACGGGTGTCTTTTCATTTTCTTTTAAAATGGTATAAGCAGAGGTACTCATTAAATCAATTTTGTCGTAATATGTAAAGCTGCCCCCTTTATTTTGAAAGTAAAAAAGCCATTTTCCGCCTGCATTTCCCCAATTGTCCGAACAACTTAAGGCGATGTCTTGCAATCCATCGTTATTAAAATCGTTATTTAATTTGTATATTTTTTGATTCACTAAAGGATTAAAATCAATTTTCGAGATGAAACTTTTTACAGGATCTGTTATCCTTTTATGTTGACTAAAAACTACTGTTGTAAAGAATGCGTAAACAATAAATGTTGCAACTAATTTATTTCTCATAATTCTAAAATTGGGCAAAGTATGAAGTTTTTTGTTACTACTCAGTAGGTTTTACCACAAGGGATACTAAGAAAAAACAAGGTACACAAGCATTTCTTTTGAAATATATAGTATTTGAGATACTTAAATGTATTTTAATCCTTGTGTTTCTTTGTACACAACCTTGTGAACATTGTGGTAAAATACCTGAGTATGAACAGTTTTTAAATGGCTGTTCATCGCGAAAATAGTTACTAATCAGGAGGTTTTAGCACAAAGTAAACATGGCGTGAATCCGGAACCACAAAGTGTCGTATAAAATTGGGGTTAGGACCGATTAAAATGATCAATCCTCATAGTCATTTGTAAAAACAACTTAATATAGACTAACATTATAATAAGCCGGCTATCCAATTGACGGCATAATTGGCTTTTTTATATTTTACTATTAATTCGATTTGTTTTTGAGCCACTTCAAGTATTTTATTTTCTCTTGAATTAATCAAAAATAGTGTGCTCTCGCCTTGTGCAAATTTTAGTTCTTCATTTTTTAATAAAAGTTGACTATTAGAATAAATGGATTGAATTTTATTTAATTGTTGATTTAGCAAAATACTTTCTGTGTGATAGTATTTAATTTTATTTTCTATTTGCACCCTTTTATAAGCTAGTTCTAAGTTAGCTTCTTTTATTTTCAATTTAGCTTTGTTATATTCTCCACGTCCCTCTCTGAATAATAAGGGCATTTTGAAATCGAAACCCCACTTGTAATTTTTATCAAAATAGGCTCCATCTAATTTTTTGGGTTCATAATACCCCTTACTAAGCACATTTGCTTTCACGGTAAAGTATGGTAATAAATTCTGAAACTTCAATCGTTTTTCTATATTTAAAGCTTCAATTTTTGACTCATAACTCTTTATTAATGGGTTTTTACTATCACTTTGCATTAAAAAATAATCAATAGGCAATAGTGATGATGTTTGATTAAAGAATAATAGGGTATCGGGAACATAATTTTCAGGCAGCAAATAGGGCTTTTCCTGATTATTCCATAAATACGTAGAAAGTTGGTATTCACTACTTTTTAATTTCATCAAAGCCTCAGTTTCAAGGAGTTGATAATTTTGTACTTGATTATAGGCTTCAATAGTATCCATTTCAGACCGATCGCCATTAGTAAATCCTAGTTTTATGAGCCTTAATCTCGTGTTTGAATTCTCTAGAAATTTAGAATAAATTTTAAATTGCTTATAAGCACCTGTCCATTGCCAATAATCGTTATACGCTTCAAATAATAAATTATTGATGATAATTCTTTTTTCTTGTTCACTTTGACTGTAAAATATTTGGGCTTGTTTTAATGCGGCTCTTCTTTTATCAATCATAAAGCCTTTAGCAAGTGCAATTTCAACGCCTACATAACTTGATTTTCCTTTAGAATATTCAGGATTTAGGTACAATCCATCATTTGTTTCAATTCCGGCTTTAAAATCTAATGGTAAATTGGTGGGAATTTTAATTTCAGGACTACTGTATTGATAATAATTCTTACCATCAAAAGTCTTTTGAAGTGCATCAATTTCAATAAGCGGATCAAAGCTTCCTTTAGTAGATAAAATTTCGGCAGATGCCTTTTTAACTAAAATATCTGCTTGTTTTGCTATAGGATGGTACTGTTTGATATCCGAAATAAAGGATTCGATCGAATAGGTTGTTTGTTGAGCAAGGCTATGTTTTGTAACCAAACTTATTACTAGTATTATTATCAATAATTTGATATAGTAAATCATAAATTCCTTCTTTTTTTCTGCTACTTTTTAATTTGAACCGCCGTTTCCTTCTCTTTATTCACCCCTTTTTGATCTTTTTCTTCTTTTGAAGGTTTATAATATTCGGGAGGGAATCCATTTATGTTTCTCCATAATTCATAATAAACAGGAACATCTTTTAAAAGTGCCATACCCATTGCACCACACCCTAATCTAATTTCTTTAGGCCATCTTTTATGGGTCGAGTCTTCGGCTACTAAAACTCTATATTTTCCATTACTAGACAATGACGATTCTATAGCGACTACTTTACCATCAAAAGTTCCATAACTATTATTAGGCCAACCACTAAAAAGAATGGCAGGAAACCCATCAAATACAAACCTTACTTTCTGCCCAATATTAATAAGTGGGATATTCATCGGTTCAACAAACATTTCTACTGCATAATTATTTGTATTAGGAACAATTTCAGCAATTGTTTCTCCTTCTTTTAGCATTTCGCCAATTCCCTCTTTTTTCGCCTTAATTACCTGTCCACTTTGAGGAGCTATAATATAGTAATATTGATTTCTTTCAGAATAGCTTGCATATATATTTTGTAATTTTGAAACTTCAGATTCAGTACTCGCAACATTGGATAGAGAAGCAAATATTTCACCTTCTGCCTTCGAAATTTTATCAATGTAATCTTGTATTACACTGTTTTTTTCAATTCGCAATCCAACTAACTCTTGTTTGCTTTGCAAGTACTTATTTTCAATCCCGTTTCGTTTGGCTTGAATATTTTGATAGCTAACTTTTCTTCTTTCAAAATCTACTAATGATATAGCACCGCCATCTAGCATTGTTTTGGCTGCATCAATTTGTCTTTTAGCAATATTAAGTTCATTTTTTGCAGCTACTAAATCATTACTGTCTATTTCTACCTTAAGCTGTTGTTGCTGCAACTTGTTATTTAAAGATTGTAGCTTTAAGTTTTTGCCCTCTTTTAATGCATCCATTTGTTTTTCTGAGGTGGAAGCCTTATTTCTGTAACTCTCAATACTTTGTTGTTTAGCATTAATTTGTTGTTGAGTCCTTGAAAGTAATAATGGATCGATGTATTCTACTTTCGTCTCGCCAAGTTGCAATAATGTATCACCTGCATTAACAAAATCACCTTCCTTAATATACCATTTTAATACTTTTCCAGCAATGACAGTATTTACTTCTTGCAGCCTTTGTTCTTGTCTTAGCGTTGTAATACTTCCCTTTGATCGAATACTTTGTGTCCATGGTAAAAACAGAATGATTAGTCCAATCGTTACGATCGAAATCAGCCATTGTGTTATATTACTTTTTCTTCCAATTTTATAAATGTTCTTACAGGAACTAAATTGATTTGAGGAATTAGCGTCCTCTAGATTTATTTCTGAAAATGATTTCATTGAATTATTTTTTGTACTTACTAAATAATATTACCGTTTACTAAGGATACAGATTGACTGTAGGAGATTTCGGGTGTGTAATCGTCCGATACAATCAAGGTTGTACAGTCTTTCTTGTTTTTTATATAATTAAATACATCAATAATTTCTTGCGGATTTAGGTGGTCAAAAGGTGATTCTAAAAGTAATAATCTTTTGTTGCCTAGTAGTGCACGCATGAGTGCAATGCTTCTCCTTACTTTATTAGTTAATTTTTTTCCTTGATGATCAATAAGTGTATCAAATCCTTTAGGTAATGTTTCAATGAAGGTATTTAGCCCAATAATTTTTGAGAGTTCAAGTATTTCTTCTGAAGAAATATCCGGATTACCCATCGTAATATTTTCTAATAAAGATGCGTGAAATACCTCTTGATGTTGCAATAATACTCCCGTCTTGTCCCTTAAACTCTGTATATCATAATTGCCAATTGGGATATCGTTTATTAAAATACTTCCACTAAATTGGCTGTAAGCACCACTGAGTAATCTGAGTAATGTTGATTTTCCGGCTCCCGATTGTCCTTTTAAAAGGATGGTTTCGGAAGATTTTATTTTCAAATTGACTTTATTGATAACCGTACTATCATTTAAATAATTGTAACTGACATCTTTAAACTCAACACTCATCCCTTTAGTATTCTCTTGTAGTTGTAGGGTGCCACTGTTTTCAATTGGAGCATCGGTAATTTTACTAATTTTCTCAATAGAAGTAAGGGCATCATATACCTTTTCTAAATTGCCAACTAGTTTTTCTATGGAGGTTAGTATGGTTAAAATGATAATATCTGTTGCTACAAATTGTCCAATATTAATCTTTTGATCGAGTAATAAAATAGTGCCTAAAATAAGCATCCCACCAGTAATTAGAATTTTGAATGCGACAAGACTCCAATATTGTGTCAATAATATTTTAAAATATTTAGTTCTATATTTTAAAAAGCCATTTAGTATTTCATCACTTTTTTGTAAATGGAGAGAAGTTGTTTTTGCATATTTGAATGGTTTTATAACTCTCGCTACTTCTTGAATCCAATTCACCATTTCGTATTTATAATCACTAGCTTTTATTGATGTAACAAGGCCTTCTAATGATGTAAAACGTATAATTAGAAAAAGTATTAATAAAAGGGATACTCCGAAGCCTATAAATGAAGGATGATAGAGTGCTAAGAGTATTACCCCGAGTAGAATTTGTACAAGGGCGGAAGGGATTTCTAAAAGTAATTTTTCTAATCCTTTCTGTAAGGCGATAGTTTCGAAAAATCTATTCATTAATTCTGGTAAATAGTATTTATCCAAAATCTCTATATTCAGTTTCGGTAGTCTATCTGTGAAGGATAAAGAATATCTAACAAATAACTTTTGTTCTATTCTTTCAATAATTTGCATTTGTCTTACCTGTAATAAGCCGAAAAAAAAGGTGCCTAATACCACTAAAGTTATTAATACAAATATGGATGTTGATACATTGCCTGCCATCACAAACCCAATTATAGTTTGTATGCCTAAGGGCAAGGAAAGTTGAACAAGACCAGCCAAAATAGCGAATACATAAATTGTGTAAATATCTTTTCTTTCTAAGTGAAGTAAGCTAAATAGCTTTTTTAAAGATGCTATTATCGAATATTTTTGTTCAGACCCCATCGTTTTTAATAATTTAAAATTAATTTTAGTTGTATTAAATGCCTCATTGCATTTAGTTTTAATTTTCAACTTTATTTTAGTTTTACACTTAATGGAATAGATAGTTTGGTTTTTGTAATTAATTAATTGTTAATAACCAAAACCGTAACATTAAACCTAATTGAATTGTAGTTTGAAAAGAGTTTATTGTACAGTTTTAGCTATGGAATAAAATCATTCTTTGGTCGAACCAATTATATAGTCGTCATTTGAATGATTATTTTCGTTTCATGATTCAACTAATTCATAAATGGCACAGCCCAATCGATTATTACCTATCCTATTCACTTTAAATAATACTGATGCAACAAGAGATACCGTTGTACTTGTTTTTAGTTTCTTTCATATTTTATTGCTAACTGAAGAATCTTCAGCAGATTCTCTTTTGAAAAGTATAGATATCTTCACATTTGAAGATTTTCTTTTACTACACAATAGGATAGTAAATGCTAGGAATAAGGTAGTAGGAATGAATGAAAAACATGTAATTGTTTTTTATGGAGTACTTTATATGATTGTCAAAATGCTAAATACCGTAACCGAAGTAAATATTTTAAATAAGAATGAAGAAAAAATGAACAATTTTTTTTCGCCTGAAAACATGGTTAACTTTATAAAAGTAGTCAATAAATTTATCGGGGAATTAAAAGGAGACTATAATAAAAACCATTATATAGCACGCTCAATTGCTAAGATAAATACCTTTTAACTGTGAATGAATTAGGTGGTAAGTTCAGGTTTCAATTTTCAGGTTACAGGTTTCAAGTTACTAGCTCACCTTACGCAACAATTATTAAAGGATATTAAGTCTAATTTATATTCTTAAACACAAAGACACAAATACTCAAAGTAGCTCAAAGAAAAAATGAAGTATGGATACTTATGAAGTGCTTTAAAGAACTTAGTGCCTTTGCGACTTAGTTTCTT
>CANCPA010000070.1 GCA_947379895.1 Chitinophagaceae bacterium
CTATTACAATTCACAACTACTTCAAACACAAGCTTTTACTTGATTTGTTTGACTTCAACGTAATTTATTATGTCATCAGTCAAAAAATCTGTATAAAAACTTGTCTTTTTTGTATTTCTGAGTTTCATAACGTGTCTATTGCGTAATCTTGGTTTAAATAATTGGCAGGTAAGTACCTAAAAAGAATACTGTTCCTTGTGTTCCTTTGTTCAAAACCTTGTGAACCTTGTGGTAAAATACCTGAGTAGCAACGAAAATTAAAATTGACCTCTTTTCAAACTACCAAAACTTTCAGCATAATTTTGAACAATCGTTAACTACACAAGAAATAATAAACTACACTTTGCAATTTAAAGATGAATACGAATTGTCTTTTTTGTATTTCTGAATTTCATAGGGTGTCTATTGCGTAATCTGGGATAAACTTACTATTGGCTTTTAATTTGCCATAATATTATTATCTTAAAACTTAAAAATACTATCCACTTAACACCAACCACCTAAAACCTACAACTTAATGCTTACTACCTACAACTTCTAACCTCCCTCTCCCTATATTTGCACCCACAAAATTTTTTTAACTCATTTATATTAACACAAATGAAAATAATGAAGTTTGGTGGTACAAGCGTCGGTAAGCCCGAACGTATGCACCAAGTAGCACAATTGATTACAAAAACAGACGAACCTAAAATAGTTGTATTGAGCGCCTTGAGTGGCACAACAAATGCCTTAGTGGGCATCAGTGATTGCTTAGCTGCTAGAAATAAGGAGGCAGCAAAGGCGAATATCGATAAGTTAGAAGCTCATTACCGTGATTTCGTTTTGTTGTTAGCATCTACAGAACCTGCTCGTGCTAAGGCGAATGCCATCGTAACCGAACACTTTGAATTTTTAAATATCATCCTTCGCATCTCTTTTAGCGATGCATTGAATAAGGATATTTTGGCTCAAGGCGAATTATTGAGTACTAAATTGTTCTCTGTTTTCCTTGAAGAACAAGGTATTGCACACGAATTGTTGCCTGCGCTTGATTTTATGGTGATTGATGCTTTTGAAGAGCCTCAGTTGCCTGTTATCAGAGAGAAATTAACGGCTATCCTGAGCGAACATTCCCAAACAAAATTGTTTATCACTCAGGGTTATATCTGTAGAAATGCGAAGGGTGAAGTTGACAACTTAAAGCGTGGTGGAAGCGATTATACTGCTTCTTTGGTTGCGGCTGCTATTAAGGCGACAGTTTGTGAAATTTGGACCGACATTGACGGTATGCACAATAATGACCCTCGTATTGTAGATAAGACATTGCCTATTAAGCAAATCTCCTTTGATGAGGCGGCTGAACTAGCTTATTTTGGTGCTAAAATATTGCATCCTACTTGTATTTGGCCTGCACAATTAACAAATGTGCCTGTTAAATTGCTCAATACCATGCAACCTGAGGCGGAAGGAACTGTGATTACTGAGGAAGCCGGTAGTGTGGGTGTTAAGGCTGTGGCTGCAAAAGATGGTATCATCGCAATCAAGATTAAAAGTAGCCGTATGTTGTTGGCGTATGGTTTTTTGAGAAAAATATTTGAAGTATTTGAAAAATACCGTACAAGCATCGATATGATTACCACTTCGGAAGTGGCGGTGTCTGTAACAATAGATTCGGACCTTCATTTGGAAGAAATCATTAAGGAACTAGAACCATTTGGAACTGTTGAAGTAGATACTAACCAATCTATTGTATCGATAGTAGGAAATGAAATTGCCAAGACTGACCACATCCTTCAACGTTTGTTTGAATCTATTGCAGAAATTCCTGTTAGAATGGTTAGTTATGGTGGTAGTCCGCACAACGTATCTCTGTTAGTGAATAGTGAATACAAGATAAAAACATTACAGTTGTTGAACAAAGGATTGTTTGGACTGTAAAATAGTTGTTAGTGGTCAGTGGTTAGTTGTTAGAATAGAATTTTACACTAATCACTAGCTACTAGCTACTAACCACTGACCACTAACAACTAAAAAAAGAATATGGCTGGAATTTTAGACTTGGTTGGGAATACACCACTCGTAGAACTAAAGAATGTTTCTGTCAATAAGCAAGTGAAAATATTTGCTAAGCTCGAAGGAAATAATCCTGGAGGTAGCGTGAAGGATCGTGCTGCTTTGGGAATGATTCAAGGCGCAATTGATAGGGGCGAGATAGTTGAGGGCACAAAATTGATAGAAGCTACGAGTGGAAATACAGGTATTGCTTTGGCTTTGATAGCTAGTCTTTTTGGTATTGATATAGAATTGGTAATGCCGGAAGATGCTACAAGAGAAAGGGTTTTGACAATGCAGGCATTCGGTGCAAAGGTTACGCTTACTCCAAAGGAATTATCTATGGAGGGTTCGATAGATTATGCTAACAAGAAATTGAAAGAAGGTGGTTATGTAATGCTGAATCAATTTGGAAATGAAGACAATCCAAAGATGCATTACAAGACAACAGGTCCAGAAATTTGGCGTGATACCAATCATACTGTCACTCATTTTGTTTCTTCGATGGGTACAACAGGTACAATCATGGGGGTTTCGAAATATCTGAAAGAACAAAATAAAGATATACAAATTGTAGGTTGTCAACCGTCGGATGGGTCAAGAATACCTGGTATCAGGAAATGGCCTGAAGCGTATTTGCCTACTATTTTCAAGAAAGATAATATTGACAGGGTCATCGAATTGAGCGAAGCAGATGCTAGGATAATGAGTAAGCGCTTGGCAAAAGAAGAAGGCATCTTTAGTGGTATGAGTAGCGGAGGGTGTGTTCATGCCGCAATTGAGTTGAGTAAGGAACTAAAGGAAGGGGTGATAGTTTGTATCATCTGTGATAGAGGTGATCGATATTTGAGCTCGGATTTGTTTGAATAGGGAATAGGTTGTAGGGAATAGGTTTGAGGTTTAGGGTTTGAGGTTTTGGGTTTGAGGTATAAGGTTTAAGGTATAAGGTTTGAGGTTTAGGGTTTGAGGTGTAAGGTTTGAGGTTTAGGGTGTAAGGTTTAGGGTTTGAGGTATAAGGTTTAAGGTTTAAGGTTTGGGGTTTGAGGAGGTGATACGTTGAAATTTTTATGTTATACTTCTAACTTTTTTTCTATGTTTTCTAATCTAAACTAGTATAAAATTCTATGTGCCTATTGTGTCAATGTGGTAATTCTTTATTAATTGTTTAAATGCTGTGTAACATGAGTTACTTAATACAGAAGAAATCTTCTACCTACTTCTTCCTTATACCTCAAACCTTAAACCTCTATCCTTACACTTCAAAACAATTACCTAATACTTTTAACTTTAAATAATGCAATCAGCTTATATCATTGATGCCGTTCGGACGCCTATCGGAAAGTACGGAGGCAAGTTAAGCACGGTTCGTGCCGATGACTTATTGGCTGTGGTGATAAAGGCTTTAGTGGATAGAAATCCTTCCGTTGACGTAAATTTAATCGAAGACATAATTATTGGAGATAGCAATCAAGCCGGAGAAGATTGTAGGGACGTTGCAAGGATGGGTGCTTTACTCGCAGGACTGCCTGTTTCTGTTGGTGGAAATACAGTAAACCGTCTTTGTGCGAGTGGAATGCAGGCAATAATGGATGCGGCAAGGGCAATTATCTGTGGAGAAGGTTTATTATATATTGCAGGCGGTGTGGAGAGTATGAGTAGGGCACCTTTCATCATGGCTAAGAGTAAAGGTGCTTTTAGTAGAAACGTGGAAATGGTGGATAGTACAATTGGATGGCGTTTTACTAATCAGAAACTTGCTTCGCTGTATCATCCATTTAATATGGGCGAAACCGCTGAGAATATCGCTACTCAGTGGGGTATCAGCCGGGAAGCACAAGACGAATTTGCTTTTCAGTCACAACAAAAATATCAAGCAGCTTTGCATGCAGGGAAATGGGAAACTGAAATTGTTCCTGTGCCATTATCCGATAATAAGGAACCTAACTACTTTACTAAAGACGAACAACCTCGAATTACTACAATAGAAAGACTTAATGCTTTACGTCCTGCCTTTAGGGCGAATGGAACAGTTACAGCAGGTAATAGCAGTGCTATCAATGATGGTGCTTCTGCATTATTGATGGCTAGTGAAGAGGCTGTTAGACTATTTAACCTTAAACCGATTGCTCGGGTAACTTCTATGGCAATTGCAGGTGTGCATCCTGATATTATGGGCATTGGACCGGTTCCGGCTACCCAAAAAGTCTTGAAGAGGGCCGGGTTAAGCATCAATGATATTGGTTTGACAGAATTATGCGAGGCCTTTGCAGTGCAATGTATTGCCTGTATAAATGATATAGGCTTAGTTAAAGAAACTACAAATGTAAATGGCGGTTCGATAGCAATGGGAAACCCTTTGGGTAGTAGTGGTGCTAGGATTGTGGGGTCGTTAATTCATGAAATGAAACGTAGAAATACAAAATATGGTTTAGCAACAATGTGTGTGGGAGTAGGACAGGGGGCATCAATGATTGTGGAAGGGCTTTGAGGCTTTAGGTAGAAGGTAGTAAGTAATACGTTATAAGTACTAAGTATAAAGGTTTTACTTAATTATTTGGGGTCTCAGATTTGAAACTCTGAGACTTTATTGCTTCTTAGTTATCCTTCACTTTGAACTGATTAAATACTTGACTTATTAATGAAGAAAGTATGAATTAACTAATTCACTCACCTTACGCAATAATTAATAAAGGTTATTAAGTCTAATTTATATTCTTCAACACAAAGACACAAATACTCAAAGTAGCACAAAGAAAAAATGAAGTATTGATACTTATGAAGTGATTTTAAAGAACTTATAGCCTTTGCGACTTAGTTTCTTTGTGGCAATAGAAATAAAAAAAGACAAAAAGCATTTGATTCAATCTATTGCGTAAGGTGAGTAATTAAATAAATATTCAATTACGGTAACCTTAGTCCATATACCTTTTGCATTAAACCCTAAATCCTGAATTTAAAGTTCCTATTGAGCCCCCCTAATTTAAGGGATAATTTATTTGGGCATATCCATTCATTTTTGTACGATTAAAATTGACTAATGACGAAAAAATTATACATCATGAATAATAAATACACTTCAAAAACGTTTATAGATAGTGCTTGAATAAATGCATAAAGTTTAAGAATGTTGATTTATATCAACTTTTATTAGATAGTATGACGAAAATTTGATACATTCGATTGTTTTTTAACAAATGTTAATAACCCACATAAATTAATCATGAAAAAATTACTGACTTTATTAATTATAGCAATTACATTCTCAGTGAGTCTTTTTGCTCAAACTCCAAAAGTTGAAGTAAGAATGTCTGCAAAAGACAAGCAAAATAGTAGTCTCTTTCAAACATTGAAAGGAAAGGACAGACTCGAAGTTTACAAACAATTACAAACTTTGATAAGGGTTAAAGGTGCGGCAAGTGATGTTGTTTCGGCAAGTAACAGGATTGGTGCTAAAACTACCACTTTAAATGATGTGATTTCGTTATTGGGTGAGCCTGATTCAAAGATTCAACAAACTATTTTGGAATACAACTTAAAAGGAAACGGAATAGAAACTAAACTCGTAATCGGTATTGATAAAAATAAGGAAGTAGAGTTTGCAACCATTAAAAAAGGGAAATAACTCAATTCAAAAGTCAAATTATTAACACTTAAAATTAATCAGATGCAAAAGATTGCTACTTATCACTCGATATTGAATAACAAATCAACTATTTATACAAAGTTTTTTAAAGCTAATCTATTAGCTTTATTTGTGCTTTTGTCATTTGTGGCATCTGCTCAGAATGATACATTATATATCCGTCAGGGTACAAATTATTCATCTATAGCCACAGGGAATATGTTTATTGATACTGTAAACTATTCATGGTCAAGTTTTACAAAGAATGCATTAAATACAGTGGCAGTATTGACCTTGCCTCAAAATTTGGTGCCATTTGTAATTTCTCCCTTCTCTAATTCAGTTGCATTTGATCCAAGTCAAGTATCGTCGGTAACCTACAATAGTCTTACAAATACTATTAATATCGCATTTGTAAGTCCGTTGCCTGCTGGTAGTACGGGTCAGTTACAAATTAAGTTCAAGTATTTAAATGGTAGCACACCAAATGGATATGCACCATCTATTGTTTCATCTATCAATGCATCAAATTACACCGACACTAATAATGTTGCTATTGGACCAAGTATTAATAGTGTATCAGTAATTGCAATTGCGGCTAATAATTATACAATTTCAAAGAGTATCAAGGCAGGAGGCGCAATTGACGACCAAACTATTTATCAATTAGATATCAATGGTAATGGTGGAGTAGGAAGTCTTGATTTAAAGAATCCGATTGTTATTGATACTTTACCTGCAGGTGCTGTTTTTGTAAAAGCAACACCATTTGCGGGTTCTTCATTACCTGTTTATGATGCATTAAAAAATACTGTCACTTGGACATGGGCAACAGATACTGTTATTTCGGGCTATAGTTCATCTGCTTATTTGAGTGTAAACTATCCTAAACCAACTTTTGCCTTACATCAGAATGTATGTAATCATGCCAATTTAAGTGGAACGATGCCTATTTTACCTATAGGAACAGACTCTGCAACAGCAGTTTCAGGAAGTATATGTAGAGGATTGGATGCCCCTACTTCGGGTGCAAGTTGTAATGGCGGAGGTATTTCTGCTGCAACTGCATGGTGGTTAGATCATCATGTTTTAGCTGGTACTACCTGCAATTGGTTTAGTAATGGATGGTATAATTCAGGAAATACTTCATTGAATGAAGTAGATCTGACATATAGTATTGATAAGAGTGTAGATTTTAATACAATTAAGGTTAGACCAGTTAAGGATGGTTTCGATTCAGTGGCTACAGCTTCTATTGAAGTTTCTTATGCTACACACCTTCATCCTGCTTTTACAGTATTAGGTACTTATCAATCAACAGAGATTGCAGATGGTACTACTCCTGTAGATCATACGCCTGTAATTGCTCCGGGTGATTATATTACTCAAGTTAGTTTTAAAGTAACAGGTAATTTACCATTAGGAAGTAAAGAAGATTTAAGTTATTGTGGAGATGTTCGCACTACGGCTACAGGTGCAAAAGATGGAAGTGCTATATTAGAAGGTACTTATAATCCTGCTTCTTCAATTGGCGATGATGGAACTGTCATTCATAATATTTCAAGTGGCGGCTTTAGTTACAATGGAACTGCAGACACTTACTCAGCATGTTCTGATAGTGCCGAAATAATTTTTGCACAACCTGCTTTCCATGATAGCTATAAATCAATTTTGAATTCAAGTAATCAATTCAAAGCAAGTGATACTGTAAATTATCAGTTTCATACTTATTTAGGGGGTAACGATCAAGCAACTACAGTTGTTGTAAAGGATACATTAGATAGTAAGTTGGATTATGTTTCAGGATCTTCTACCTATACAATTGGTAGCGGAAGTCCAGTTACTATAACACCTGATACTAGTAGAACTAGCAATGGAAGAATGATTCTTACTTATAATCTAGGTACTATCAATCCAGGAAAGGACTACTATATTAATTTAAGTGCTGAAATTCATCCAGGTACTTTACCGCGTACAATCTGGAATAAGTTTACTTTAACGAGTAATAATGCCTTATTCACTACCACTACCGATTCTGTTGATTTGAGCATCATAACTGCTGTTGCATTGAGGGCATATAAGGGACAAAGTGGATGTGATCCGAATTATGTTTACTATCCTGTAAATGCAGTTGCACAAGCGGGTGGTCCAGTGAATTATAAGATTACGCTTAAGAACTTAGGAAATGTTGCAGCTAAGGATTTAGTCATGGTTGATGTATTTCCATTTATTTCAGATTATCGTGGATCACAGTGGTATGCGAACCTTGCAGGTAACATTACTATCAACGATCCTTCATCAACAGTATATTATACTACTGTTTCTAATCCTTGTTATTCGGATTTTAATCCTTCTACTAGCCCTAGCGGTTGTAATACTCCAAGTTGGTCAACAACAGCACCTGCAGATATAACAACTGTTAAAGCTATCAAAATTACTAGGTCTGCTGTACTTCAAGTTTTAGATAGCATCACCCTTACATGGGCAATGCGTGCACCTGTTGATGTGCCTCAGGGATTGTTGATGGATAATTCTATCATGTTCCAAGTAAGTCGTAATGATAATAGTAGTCAATTATTACCTGCTGTACCTAACAAAGTTGGTATGTACACAAATTGTACTCCTACAGGCGGTTCTTTAGGTAACTATGCATGGATTGATACGAATAAGAATGGTATTCAAGATGAACCTGCTAATTTAGGATTGAATGGAGTGAAGGTTTATTTATATAGTCCGGGTCTTGATGGTGTGATAGGCGGTGGTGATGATATTTTATTAGACTCCTCTATTACAGGAAATAATTGGGGTGGTAATCCAGGCTATTACAAATTTGTGAATTTGAGTAGTGGAAAGTATTATGTTAATTTCCCAACTAATTACAATCAATATAAAATTACTCCTGTAGTTACAACAACAGATAAGACTGATGGTAATTCGGATGCTGATTTAACCACTGGTAATAGTGAAATTGTAACTATTGATGCAAATGGAACAGGTCAAGATAAGGACAATACAACTATTGATGCAGGTTTCTATCCTACAGGAACTATCGGTAACTATGTTTGGTATGATGTGAATGGAAATGGAACACAAGACGATGGTTCTGCAAATGGTATTAATGGGGTTAAAGTTTATTTGTATAAGGATACTTTGGGTGCTTATGTAATTAAGGATTCTGCAATTACAGCAAATGATGCAAGTCATCATCCTGGGTACTACAATTTTAATATAGATCAAAGTGGAAATTACAAGGTTTTATTCCCTACTACTAATAGTACTAAGGTATTAACTACTCAAACTGTAACTCCAAAAACTGATAATAACAGTGATGCGGATGTAAGCACAGGATTTAGTCCTGTTATTGTTATGAATCTTTTGAGTACTGGAAGAAATAAAAACAATCCTACTATTGATGCAGGTTACAGATGTAATGTGCCTACTCCTGTAATTACAGGTAATCTTCAATTGTGTAATGGATTTAATACAACATTGTCTGCTTCAGGTAATCCTTCATATAAATGGTATAAGGATGGAAGTTTGATAGTTGGTGCAAACAATCAAACATTAACAACTACAAATGCAGGAGGTGTTCCTTCACCTGCAGGTAGTTATACTGTAACTTCTACAGATACGGGAGGATGTACATCTGCATATTCTGCAGCAGCAGTAGTTACAATACCTGCAGCACCTGCACAACCTACAATCACACCTTTAGGAAATACAACTTTCTGTAGTGGTAATAGTTTACAATTGTCAAGTAGTACTGCCACAACTTATCAATGGTATAAGGATGGTGCAATTATAGCGGGAGAAACAGGCAAGACAACTTGGGTAACGCAATCAGGAAACTATACAGTTGTTACAACTAATAATTTAGGTTGCGTATCAGTTGCATCTGCACCAATGGCAATTACAGTTAATGTAACTCCTGCACCTGATGCACCTGTTTTAACTAGTACACCTCAATATTGTATTGGACAAGTTGTATTAACAAGTACTGCAGCTTCTGCTTATCAATGGTTATTAAATGGTAGTGTAATACCTAGTGCAAATAGTCAAACTTATATAGCTCAACAGACAGGAGATTATTCTGTGGTATTAACTGGTCCTCAAGGATGTATTTCTGCACCTTCTGCTGTTACTCATGCATTTGTGAATGTTACACCTACACCAATAATTCAAACAAGTGGAACACCACAATTATGTGGAGGAAGTAGTGTTCAATTAAACTGTGCTGCATCTCCAAATGGTTCAGTAGGAGGGTATTCTACTTATCAGTGGTATCTTGATGGCAATATTATCAATGGGGCAAATAATTTAAGTTATACAACATCTACTCCAGGTAATTACACTGTTGTTACTACAATTGGTACAGGATGCTTATCTGCTCCATCTGCTGCAATTGTTGTGGCAAATGTTGCGCCTCCTGCTATACCAACAATTACAGCAAATCCTGCTCCTTGTTCAGGTATTCCAACTGTATTGAACTCTTCAAGTGCCATCAATAATCAATGGTATTTGAATGGTAGTCCTATAAGTGGTGCTACAGATCAGCATTATACTGCGAATGGATTAGGTAACTATTATGTAGTGGTTACGAATGGTAACTGTTCAGCTACTTCTGCTGTAAAAACTGTTTCAAAAGCAGTAGTTGCGAACTTTACTTATCAAGCAACTACCGTAAGTAATACGCCATGTTTATCAGGTAATAGCATAAGTTTCACCAATACAAGTGTTGGAGCAACTTCTTATCAATGGTTTACAAATGATAGTTTGGTTTCTGCTACTCAAAATACGGCAGATACAACATTCACTACTGCAGATACATATTATATCAAACTAATTGCATCAAATGGTGCAGGTTGTAAGGATACAATAACACAGCCTATCTATGTTTATTCTTGTTCAGTAAGTTCGGGTGCAAGTGGAGGTTTGGAAAGTAAGAGTATAGGTTCAGTAATTGGTACCCGTAATTTCAACTTGATTAAGGAAGGAAAAAATGGTGATGTTAGTTATCCTGCCGAAGAAATGATAGCAACTTCTAAGAAGACAATTAATACAATGGGAAGTAATTCTTCTACTTTGTCTTTAGCTACATTAATGCCTTATAAGGTAAGCGCTACCTATACTGCTTACGATAAATCAGCAGCAGTTACAGATCTAGAAACCTTTACAAATGCAATTGATGTTCGGGCAATTGACTTTACATTGAATAATTCCGCTAAAGCAGTGGCATTTGCTACTAAGACAATTGGAGGTATTTATTCTCACACTAAGCCAATTTGCGACAGATTGAAGGGTGCTCAATTATTGAATGTAGAAAATGTAACGATACAGAATTATTCATTCATCCGTTGTAAAATTCAACAACCAGACGGAGGTGTTGAATATGCTATCAGTTTCTCTGCCGGCGAAAAAGCAGGTAGAAGTACTTATTCAATACAAAGTAATTGGTTGATGAAAGATTATATCGGCGAAGACACAATGATTAATTATCAATTATGGGCAGCTTCTCCTGTTGATGTAAATACAATGGTTACTGAAATATTAAGCAAGTTGCAATCAAATGTGGTATTGGTTCAAAACAATAACAATGTACTTCCTACAGCTTATGTATCTTCTACAAGTAGGGTTGGAAAAGCATTAAGTCTAACTGTTAATAATAGAACAAGTAATACAAATGGTTATTTTGAGTTGACTCAAAGGGCTAATGAAAATAGCACAATTGGTTCTACTTTAGTGGTTCCATTCACAGTCAGTCCAAATGCAAAATCTACTGTTACAATTTCTGTTGGCGATAATTATGATGCAGATATCAAGATGGTTTTTAATAATGTAAATGCTGATTATTTATATAATGCCGATGGTATTTGGGGAACTAGTTCTGATAATAATACAAGGAATTTATCTTTAAGTGTTTCAAACGACGAAAATCGCACTATTGCATCAAATGAATATCCTTTGTTGAGAAATGTTCAGATTCAAGCGACAACTTCAAGTTATGTTTCTTTATATAAATTCTTGAAAGGTGGTGGTGTTGCTGCTAATCTTACAGGTAATAAATCGTTTAAGTTTACGGCTACCGCAAATACTGCTGGTTTAAATTTAAGAATTACAATAGCTAAGCAAGGTATTTCTAATTGGAATAGTCAATATTCATATTTGATTTCGAATGTACAAAGTGGTCAGACTTATGAGATTGGCATGAGCGAATTCAAATCTACAGACGCTAGTCTTCCATCTCAAATTGATTTGTCAGATGTTACTACTGTAAATTATGCAATCGAAGTTCCTTCAGGTCAATCTACTAGTATTAATGTGGGAATCAATAATGCTGCCTTCACAACAGAGGATGTGTTATATACTAGGTCATTGCAAGTAACGACTTTGAATGTGAGTCCTAATCCGAATAATGGGGTATTTAAAGTATCATTTGCTAGTCCTTCAGCTAGGGAATTAAGATTGTCAATTGTTGATTTGAGTGGAAAAGTTATAAGTAGTCAGTTGGTAAACTCTTCTGTAGGTAAAAACATTGTAAATGTCAATTTGGGAAGAGCAATTAATAACAGTCTTTACTTTGTTACATTACAAGGTTCTGGCGTAAAGTATGATACACAAAGAGCTATTATAAAGAAATGATAGCTGATAAATAATACCAAAAAGGTCGTTGCTTAATTGTAGCGACCTTTTTGGTTCTTATATAACGACTATTTTTAAGTTATCAAATGGTTGTTTTATTGTATAAAATATTCAAATAGATATAGATTATATCATTTTTTGGAAAATAAAGCACGGTTTTTGAAAAGACTATCTATTTTTACAAATATTCTATTAAGATGGGGCTTAAAAATATTATTTAGAGTAATACGGTAAAATTAAAAGTCTTTAAAATAACCCTGTGTCAAATTGTTATTAAGCAATTTGCATTTAAAATGAGTATTTCAAATGAAAAGAATTTATCAGATTGTTTTTGTAATTCTGTTGCTTAGCAGTGATTTTAGTTGTAAGAATATTGCAAAGCAAACACTTGGGTCTGATTATTATTTAATGGGGGAAAAGGAAAATCCTGCAAGTATTAAAGTTGTTCATGGTGCTCATGGTGGTTTTGATGACGTGATTTTAGGGGAGATTATTGATTATGACACTGATCCTTATTACATTCTCATTCATAGAAAGGTAACTGAAAAGTCGAAAAGTATCTTTGAAGATAATTCATTATGGCAAAAGCAGTTAAAGGGAACATTAACAGATCAGTATTGGATAATAGAAAAAAATATTGATGCTATAACAGGTCCTTTAAATTATCAGGAATATATGGCAAAGAGAAAGCAACTTAATATTTCAGAAGGGGTTAAGATTAGGCAATAAATTTGTATTTGGGTCGTTTATAAGGAGATTATTTCAGAAGAATTCTCTAATTAGAACTAAACTCTTTACTTTGTACAAAATGGTTGGTAATATATTATGGCATATATCTTGACAATACTTGATAAAACACCTCAATTTGGAAGTAATTGTTTTATTGCTCCTAATGCTACAATTGTTGGTGATGTGATAATGGGAAATGAAGGAAGTGTATGGTTTAATGCTGTAATCAGGGGCGATGTGAATAGTATTAGGATGGGTAACAAAGTTAATGTTCAAGATGGAGCAGTTATACATTGCACATATCAAAAAAATCCTACTGTGATTGGTAACAATGTTTCGATTGGTCATAATGCATTAGTTCATGGTTGTACAATAATGGATAATGTATTGATTGGGATGGGTGCAATTGTGATGGATAGATGTATTATAAACAGTAATTCGATAATTGCAGCAGGTGCTGTAGTCTTGGAAGGTACAATAGTTGAGGCTGGTTCAATTTATGCAGGCGTTCCTGCAAAAAAGGTTAAGGACATTTCGCAAGAAAAGATTAATGGAGAAATAGACCGAATTGCAAATAACTACGTTAAATATGCAAGTTGGTTTGAAACCTGCAATGAATTAAAAAACAATAACGAATAAGAATTTCATGGTAATGAAAAATATTATTTTCTTTATATTATTATCAATAATTTTTTGTGGATGCTCTACAGAGCATGAAGCAACTTGCGCAGCAAATGGTAATGTTTCTTTGGATGCTTTGAAATATAATTTTGCCCCCCCCTTGGAAAAAAATAGTAGGGCGGAGAGTCCCTCCGATAGAAGCATTGTTTCAATTTCAATGGGGAATAACTTTGCAGCCCCTTTCAGAAATAGAGGTAAAGGAACTGAATGCCCTGCAAATTATAAAAGACCATTAAAATCATTAGCAGAAACGAATTGTCCCGCTAATGTTACTGAGAGAGAAACAGTTAAGACAGAGGCGCATTCAAATTGTCCCCCCGCAGCATTAGGTGCTGAGAAATTATTAGGTTATATCGATGAAATGGAAAAGATTAGCGATAAGCACGCTACTTTTAAAACGGATCCTGTTTCAGGCAAAAAGACCACACAAGCAAAAGGTATTAGAACTGGCGAATTAGAAAAGCCTGTAAAACCTACAAAGGAGCAGGTTGCTTATTATAAAAAAAAGAAGGCTGAAGAAAAAGCAATTATTAAACAGATAAAGCGCGATTTAATAGCATATAATAAAGAAGAACCTCCTTTTTAATTTGTAGTATTGACTTTTAATTGTTAGGTATATTTTTTATGAAGTGATTCTTTTTTTAAATTGAGTTTGTTGTTGGGCATCTAAATGGTAATTCGCGACTTAACTCCATTTATTTTCCGATATACTATCCACAATGTTAAGGTAGCTTAGGTAGCGTTCTGTAGAAATTGTTCCGCTATTAACAGCAATCTTAACTCCACATATATCTTCGTTTAAGTGCATACAATTATTAAATTGACAATCATTAATAACAGCTTTCATTTCAGGAAAGTAGCCACTGATTTCTTGTTTGGTCACATCTGCCAAGCCTAATTCTCTTATGCCAGGCGTATCAATTATTCTACCTCCAAATGTAAGGTCGAACATCTCTGCAAAAGTAGTCGTATGCAGTCCTTTTCCACTCCAACCACTTACTTCTTGTGTCTTTAGGGTTAGTTGAGGAAATATTTCATTGATAAGTGTCGATTTCCCTACTCCACTATGTCCACTTAATAAAGTTGTTTTATTTTGCAATAATTCTTTTACTTCATTAATTCCTGTTTTATTAATGATACTAGTAAGTAATACTTTATAGCCAATTGCTTGGTAGGTCGTTTTTATTTCTTCAAACTTATCTAACTCTTTCTTTCGATAGATATCGCTCTTGTTGAACACAATTAGTGCAGGTAAATGATACATTTCGCAGGCAACTAAAAATCTGTCTATGAATCCTGTACTCGTTTTAGGGTCTTTTAGTGTGGCAAAAATCAGAGCCTGATCAAGATTTGAGGCAATGATATGATGTTGGTTTTTATTTCGAGGGCTTGTTCTTGCAACATAATTCAATCTCGGATAAATGTATGTAATAGTACCAGTATCCTCTACTTCATTTTCAATTATCATCTCCACTTCATCACCTACTGCAAGTGGATTGGTAGAAGTAATCCCATCAATTTTAAAGATTCCTTTTATACGGGCATTATAAACCTTCCCATCTGTGGTTTTTACAACGTACCAACTGCCTGTAGATTTATAAACAAGTCCTTTCATGAAAAACGAAGATACAAGCTTAGTAAGTATTTTTGAAAATGGAGTTAGATTAAATTTTATTGATCATCAGTAACAAAGGTTAATGTCCAAAAGTCAATAGATAATTCATCATTCGAGAGATATTCGTAAGGCATTGTAAAATATCCGCTTAGTCCCCATTCTTCACCCCAACTATTACGTACAATAAATCTGTTTGAAGCATCATCATATCCCACAACAAGAACGGCATGTCCGCCAAGTTTTGTTTCTGAAGATACTGGAAGGTTTAGTATTCCTGTTTTAGCAACTTCCGAGCTCTCAAAGCTGCTGTAGGCAGTAAATCCAACAATAATTGGATATCCTTCTGCTAAACAACTTTTTATTTGAATTACATTTCGGGCAACTCTTCTGTATTTGATTGCTTTATGTTTTAAGGCAGTCTCATAACAGTCATCTGTTGGTTTCTGTGTAAAAACTGGTGGATTATAGGGCCACATTGTTTCAGGACAAACGCCATAATTTGCGATGCTTTTAATTCCATTTCTAATATGTGCTCCTGCATCCTTATCTATAGTATTTTCTATTAATCGTTCATTATAATAAATAAATAGACGTGAGGGAGCGAAAACAGATGCTTTCTGTTTACTAAGTTCATATTGAAATGCAGTTGCAATTGCATGTGATGTACAACTTTGTAGAGGCCACTGAGCGTAAACAGATGGTAGATTAGGTCTGAAATCTATTTTAGATGGTAATGTTGTAATTAACTTGTCAGGTGCTTGGTATTTATGGTCTCTTTCATCTTGCAAATCAGATTTGTAGCCATAGTGAGATACTGAAGGTGTCATATTAAAGTTGTTTTTGTTGTTTTATTAAATGTTGAAAAACCTTTTTTGTTTATTGCAAAATTAATGTTTGGATTGATAGGAGAAGTCTAATTTTTATCTCATATAGACTTCTATTATATTACTAATCTTTCGTTTCAAATCGAAATATTATAATAATAGTTAACTATTACTACTTTTATTTCATGGGTCATCATTTTTTAGTTGTAGTGAACAAAAGCTAATACAGGTGAGCCTGTTGATGGTTAATGAAATCTTGCTTTTAGAGCAAATACTCCTATAGTAGGTTATAGTCTATTATCACCTTAAGGCTATCTCATAACTGTAATAATCATCCATTTTATCAAACGAATTTGTCACATCCGTATTGTATGTTTCCGCTTCTTTTAGATCACACATTTTTATATTTTACTGATTTTAAAATGTGACAAACCTTTTAAATGATTACAAAGTTTCCTGAGCAGTAATTAAATAAATTATATACATTAAATAATGACAAAGATTGATTTTTATGAACTATACCATAAATCCTTAATAAAACTGATTTTATTCAATAAAATATCTTGAATAAAATTTAAAAAGCTAATTTAAGTCAATAAAAATGCGGTTACCATCCTTTTAAATTTGCGTGATTTTAATAAGTACAGTAGAAGGGATTATATACATCTTTATTAGTTTACTAAAATACCCAAAAAATTGAACAAAATAGAAATTTTGCCCGAAGAGGAGTGGGTTACATTACAGTTGGAGGAGCGTAGAGGAAAGACGAAATATGCAATATCTAATTTTGGTAGAGTCATCAGCTTTACAAAGGAAATGGCTAGTGGCAAATTGATGCCTTTAACTTTAGAACCAACGCGACATACAAGAATTAAAGTAGAGTTTAAAACTGGTAGTAAAAGTTTTTATATTCATAAAATTGTTGCTGAACATTTTGTTCCGAAAATCTCGGATGAACTTGAAGATGTAATTCATTTAAACAAGGATATCAAGGATAATCATTATAAAAACCTCGCTTGGACAACCCATTCAGTGTACAAACAGAGTATTTTGGAGGCTAATTATCTTAGAAAAAGAGGAAATGCTGCGCCTAAAACAAAACAAAATCCTGGATTGAAGTTGTTTATAGGAGAGGAGTACAGAGATATTGATGCAGGTGTTACCAACAAAAAATATGCTATTACAAATTTTGGTAGATTAATAAGTTACTATGACGAAATTGAAAATGGCGCGTTTTTAAAGGTCGGAACCCATGCACAAGGATATAAAATATGGCATTATAAGACCGAAGGCAAAGCAAAAGCTTATTTATTGCACAGATTGGTTGCACTTTATTTCTTGGAGCCACCCACAGAAAATCACATTTATGTAATTCACAAGGATCATAACAAAGCCAATAACGTGGTGAATAATTTAGAATGGGCAACATTTGATGAACAATTAAAACATGCTGATACTAGTCTTGCAGTGATTGAAAGAAAAGAAAATCACAAACACAGATCAGAAATTACAGGTAGAGGCGCGAAACTTACTGAAGGGAAAGTAAGGCTGCTTAAGAAGATATTGTTCGATACCAATAGAACAACACGAATGAAAATGATTGCTAAACAGTTCGGAATTTCTACAATGCAGCTTTATCGTATTAAATCTGGAGAAAATTGGGCATGGGTAAAACATGATTCTGTGAAAGAATAGAAAAGTACTTGTACTTTTGCAGCTTTCACTAAAGAGAATAAGATGACATCTGTTTTTGACACAGCAACAAAGGCTATTGCAATTGGTAGCGACCACGCAGGATTTGAATATAAAGAAGCGATTAAAATTTGGTTAGTAAAGGAGGGTTTTACGGTGAAAGATTTTGGCACCGACTCATTAAAAAGTGTTGATTATCCCGATTTTGCTCATCCAACTGCTTCAAGTGTTGAAAATGGGGAAACTGCTTTCGGAATATTGTTGTGTGGAAGCGCAAATGGAGTAGCAATAACTGCTAACAAACATCAGGGAGTACGGGCAGGTTTATGTTGGGATAACGATGTGGCAAAATTGGTTCGCAAGCACAACAATGCAAACGTATTGTGTATTCCTGCTCGATTTGTTGCTTTGCCATTAGCTCAAGAAATTATTGAAAATTTTATTCAGACAACTTTCGAAGGTGGGCGTCATGCTACTAGAGTAGGAAAAATAAGTTGTTAAGTAATTGATGAGTTATGAATAATAAATTATCAGGATTAAAGGTATCTTCAATTAATTTAGAACTCATAACTCATATTTCATAACTCATTTCTCATAATTCACCTTTAAATATTATAGCTATCGACGTCACTTCGCCTCATGGTCATTTCTATTATTATTGTAAATTATAACGTAAAGTACTTTCTAGAGCAATGCTTATGTGCTGTACGGAAGGCTACGAATACTATTGAGGCAGAAGTTTTTGTGGTTGATAATAACTCAACCGACGATAGTATTGCTTATTTACAAACTCGTTTCCCTTTTGTACAATTTATTTACAATGAAGAAAACGTTGGATTTGCAAAGGCAAATAACCAAGTTTTACATCGTTGTAAGGGAGATTATATACTGTATTTGAATCCGGACACTATTGTGCCTGAGGACTGTTTTGAAAAATGTATTGCCTTCTTTGAAAATACAGACGATTGTGGCGCAATAGGGGTTAAAATGATAGACGGCAGTGGTACTTTTTTGCCTGAGAGTAAGAGAGGCTTTCCTTCGCCAATTGCATCCTTTTTTAAATTAACAGGTTTAGCTGAAGTTTTTCCACGTTCTCCCATCTTCAATCAATATTCATTAGGTTATCTGAGTCCATTTCAAAATCATAAAGTTGATGTATTGGCAGGGGCATTTTTGATGGCAAAAAGTGAGATTATACATAAGATAAAAGGTTTTGACGAGGCTTTTTTCATGTATGGAGAAGATATAGACATCAGTTATCGAATTCAACAATCAGGATACAGTAATTATTATCTTGCTGATAGTACAATTCTGCATTTCAAGGGAGAAAGTACCAAAAAAGGGAGTCTTAACTACGTGAAAATGTTTTATAGTGCCATGAGTATCTTTGTTCACAAGCACTATTCGGGAAATAAAGCACGCATATTTTCGTTGTTTATTCATACTGCCATTGTTCTTAGAGCAGTAATATCTATTATTAAATCATTTGTAGTAAAAGTGGGCTTGCCACTTTTAGATGCACTGATTATTTTCTTTACACTTTGGTTTGTCAAGAACGAGTGGACAGTATTAGTTAGAAATGGATTAGAATTTACCTTGGATAATTTTCCGATGACCTTTTTTTCATTCACGATTATTTTTCTAGTAACAGGTGCCGTTTCGGGAATGTATGACAAGCCCGATAAGCCATTAAAAACATTTTTTTCGTGTATATCAGGGATTGTTTTGATGATTGCTGCCTATGCTTTATTTCCCGACCGATTGAGGTTTTCTCGATCTGTAGTCGTATTAGGAGGCATCGTGGCAGCAGCAGCAATTACAATATTTCGGTGGTTATTATTAAAAATAAATTGGATTGAGCCTAGTGATGAGGAATACAAGTTTCAACAAACCGCTATTGTGGGTACAATCGAAGAATATAAGCGTGTTCATTCTATTTTTAGTCAAGCAGGAATAGAAGAGCGTATAATAGGAAGGATTAGTGTAAATGAAAATAACAAAAACTCAGTTGGAGAAATCAAGGAAATAAAGGAGTTACTAAATAAATTGAATATTAAGGAATTGATTTTTTGTGAAGGAACTTTAACTAATTATTTAATCATTCAGCTTATTCAAACGTTGCCACGAACAATTAACTACCGATTTATTGGAAAGAATTCGGATAGTATTGTAGGTAGCGATAGTAAGGCTACGAGTGGAGAAACACTTGCTGCAGAAGGGTTTTACCGAATAAATGAATCTTACAATAAAAGAATGAAAAGAGTTGTTGATGTATTTTTCTCTATTTTTCTGCTAGTTACATTTCCGGTGCAAGTGTTTTTTGTTAAGGGAATAGGTTCCATGTTAAAGAACTGTATCAGAGTGTTGATTAGAAATTTGACTTGGATTGGATATACGGTTAATGGGATTAAATTACCTGTTTTAAAAAAGAGTATATTAACGTGTTATGGACTTCCTGTAAAAACCGTTCATCCTTTAAATAAGGAAGCATTACATCATCTTGACTTGCAGTATGCTAAAAATTACGATTTTTGGGTCGATATAAAAATTCTTTTAAAAAATTATAAACATTTGGGAGGATATTAGAAATGCAGTTCCCTTTTTTGTAAATCATTTCGCATTTTTAATGATTCTTTTGAAGTATTTAGTATATTTTCGTAAAAATGTGTTTCTAACCTAGTAACTAACGATGGCGATAATTGATTTTAAAGTTTCTTCACGCATAACAAAAGCGCTTGGCTTATCCAAAAGCAGCCCTAGGACCATGCAACTGAGGGTGCTTAAAAAGCTTTTAAGAAAAGCTAGATTTACTGAGTTTGGTCAAACCTATCGTTTTGATGATATTTTGCTAAGCAAACATCCCGGAAAAAAGTTTCAGGAACTTGTCCCTACATATAACTATAATAAAATTTATAAAAGTTGGTGGTATAAAACCTTAGAGGGCATTCCTGATGTTTGTTGGCCCGGAAAGGTTAAGTATTATGCGCTTTCCTCAGGCACTTCGGAGGCCTCAAGTAAATATATTCCTATTACCAATGAGATGCTTCGTGGCAATAAAGCCGTGATGATAAAGCAGTTGCTAACGCTTCGTAATTATTCGGATCTTCCTGTTAAGTCTATAGGAAAAGGATGGTTGACGCTCGGTGGTAGTACTCAATTAGAAAGATATTCAGCGGGTTATTTTGCCGGAGACTTGAGTGGTATCACAGCAAAGAAGTCTCCTTTTTGGTTTCAACCTTTTTATAAGCCGGGCAAAAAAATAGCCAAAGAAAAGGATTGGAATAAGAAATTGGAAGAGATTGTCGAAAAAGCACCTCAGTGGGATATTGGTTTTGTAGTGGGTGTTCCTGCTTGGATTCAGATGTGTATGGAGATGATTATCAAGCGTTATAATCTGAATACCATCCACGATATTTGGCCTAACCTTGGTTTCTTCGTTCATGGAGGTGTTAGCTTTGAACCCTACAAAAAGGGCTTTGAGAAGCTGATAGATAAACCACTAGTATATATTGAAACCTATTTGGCAAGTGAAGGATTTTTAGCCTATCAGGACGTTCAGAATGCTGTAGGGATGAAGCTTGTCATCAACGAGCACATCTTTTTTGAGTTTGTTCCCTTCGATGATGAAAACTTCGATGCTGAAGGTGAGATTGTAGATAATCCAAAGACTCTAATGATTCACGAAGTGGAGGAGGATAAAGACTATGCCCTTTTAATCAGTACTAGTGCGGGTACGTGGCGTTATTTGATTGGAGATACTGTTCGCTTTGTTGACAAAGAGAAGTGTGAAATTATCATTAGTGGGCGAACCAAACATTTTTTAAGTTTGGTGGGCGAACATCTCAGCGTCGATAATATGAATAAGGCAATACAGTTGGCAAGTGAAGAATTAAATATTTGTATTCCTGAGTTTACTGTGACAGGCATTCCTTATCAAAACTTTTTTGCTCATCAGTG
>CANCPA010000071.1 GCA_947379895.1 Chitinophagaceae bacterium
CTGTATAAACCTATGATTCTTTCCTCTAAGCTGTCTGCAAGAATTGTCTGACGTTTCTTGACTATATCTGGTTCAAAACTGCCCTGACGGTCACGAGGAGTGACCAAATCCATACTCCCTTCACTCGTCAATAACCGTTTACTACCATGACCATTGCGCCTGTTAGGTTCATCGCATGGCTGTCCATCAAGATGTGCAGACAACTCGGCTTCTAATGCAGCTTCTAAAAACGATTTGTACAAAGGCGCTAACGCACCTCCTTTCCCCAACAAGGGTTTACCCGTTTTTAACTGCTCTAAGGCTTGGTTTTTTACTATCTCATAATCAAAATCAAACGGTGTCTCTTTTTTCTCTCTCATAATATTTACTGTTAAAGGTCTGCTTTAATTTTGACCTTGACACAGTTTGTTTTACACCCTCATTCCTACTTGATTATTACTCTGTAGTAGCGCCTATTATTTATCAATAACTTTCATATTATTGCCGGATGACAGTATATTCATCATACAAACAATTAATTGGTCAATTAGAATCCCTATATGATTTACGTGAAGCTACAAATATTGCAGATTGGGTATTAGAATATCTGACTAAACAAACAAGGACTTGGCGAATAATTAATAAAAATATTGAGTTAACAGCCCTGGAAATAGGACTATTAGCGAGTATAACAGAGAAACTGCTTCAAAATATTCCTGTACAATATGTTCTGAACGAATCATGGTTTGCAGGTATGAAATTTTTTGTTAATAAATCTGTGTTGATTCCTCGACCTGAAACCGAAGAATTGGTAGATTGGATAATTCATGACCAAAATAATAGATATACTGAATTAAATGAGTCTCGAATATTAGACATTGGATCAGGAAGTGGCTGTATTCCAATCACGCTTAAATATAAAATCCCAAACAGTAAAATTGTAAGTATTGATGTTAGTGAAGAAGCATTAGAAGTTGCACAAAGAAATGCTTATACTTTAGATGTCGCAATTGACTTCCAACAATTTGATTTCTTAGATGTAGATAGTTGGGATAGCTTAGGAAAGTTTGATTTGATAGTTAGCAACCCTCCATATATCAAACAAATTGAGCAATTGGAAATGCATAGTCGAGTAACAGATTTTGAACCTTCATTAGCTTTATTCGTTCCGGATGAAGACCCACTGCTTTTCTATCGAAAAATTGTGTTATTTGCTCGGCAACATCTTGTAGAGAATGGTACTATTTATGTAGAAATCAATGAGCTACTAGGAAAAGAGACGTGCATTTTATTTGAGACTTATGGTTTTTCAACTGAGTTGAAACAGGATTTACAAGGAAAAGATAGGATGATAAAAGCACATTTACTTTCGAAGTAGTTTGGCAATTAATTCTGATTTTGTACGAACATCCATTTTTACATAAACATTTTTCAAATGATCATTTACTGTAGAAGCCGATATGCCAAGAATTGCTGCAATTTCTTTATATGTTAATCCCTTCAATAATTCGTTAACTACATCATTTTCTCTAGCTGTTAAATTAGCAGTAGCATCTTCATAACTATCTTTAGGTTTATGAATCTTCTTGAAGAGTTTCATCGCAACATCAGGTGTGATTAAAGCTCCCCCACTTCGGATGATGTCTATATTTTTTATTAAATCATTGATGTTAAAAGGCTTTAAAAGATAACCATTAGCACCTCTTTGAATACAGTCAAAAATTACACTTTCATTATCGTTACCTGTAGTAACTACAATATGAACATCTGACCATTGTTGACGAATAAGAGTGATTCCCTCCATGCCTGATATGCCAGGAAGTCCTAGGTCAATAAATATGATAAAAGGTTCATCAAGTGTATTCCTTGTTTCAAGAAATGCTTCCATGCTGTTGCATGAAAATGTGATGTGTAAATCCTTTTGCATGTTCACATAAATCTCTAAGCTTCTTCTTAAAGGACGATCGTCTTCAATAATTCCAACTGTTATCATACAAAAAATATAAATAGTTTGGTATTTTTAAGTAATTCCAATGTTTAAATATAGTTGCCCAAAGGAATTATTTAAAAATAATTTATCAATAAGTGAAATGATTTCGTCAATATTACTAATGATATTGTTATAAAACAAGTTTTTGTGAAATAAGTAGTGGAAATTTTGAAAACTTGCCTTACCTTCGCACACTTTTTATCATTGATGCCGTAACATCAAGCGAATTTTTTTACATTACTAAATTCGTCTTAATGTGGCCTATTGTTTAACATTTAAATAGACACATGAAATTATCAGCGTTTAAGTATGACCTTCCATTGAACCTCATCGCACAAAACCCTACAAAGAAAAGGGAAGATAGCAGGATGTTGGTTGTTAACCGTAAAACCGGTAACATGGAAAACAAGCATTTCAGGGATATCCTTGATTATTTTAATGACAAAGACGTATTTGTTGTTAATAATACAAAAGTATTTGCTGCAAGAATGTATGGCAGTAAAGAAAAGACAGGGGCTAAGATTGAAGTGTTTTTGCTTAGAGAACTCAATAAATTAAATCGTTTGTGGGATGTAATTGTTGATCCCGCAAGGAAGATTAGAGTTGGTAATAAATTGTACTTTGGGGATAACGACGAATTAGTAGCCGAAGTAATAGATAACACTACGAGTCGTGGTAGAACAATTCGTTTCCTTTGGGATGACGATGATGCATCTTTCAAAAAGATGCTTGATTTTTTAGGCGAAACTCCATTACCCAAATATATAAAGAGGGTTCCTGATGCAGATGATAAAGAACGTTATCAAACGGTTTATGCTAAGCATGAGGGGGCAGTTGCCGCTCCAACTGCAGGTTTACACTTTAGTAGAGAATTGATTAAAAGGTGCGAAATAAAAGGTATTCGTTTTGCAGAGTTAACACTTCATACCGGGTTGACAACTTTCCGTCCTATAGAAGTCGAAGACTTGAGCAAGCATAAAATGGATGCTGAATACTATCAGATTACGGAACAAACAAGTGCAATTGTAAATAAAGCCAAGGAAACAGGTCATCGAGTATGTTCCATTGGAACGACTACAATGAGGGCTTTAGAATCGAGTTTTACTGCACAGAAATTGTTGAAACCTTCTGAGGGATGGACAAATCATTTTATACATCCACCATATAGTTTTAATGTGGCTGATAGTTTGGTAACTAACTTTCATTTGCCAAAGACAAGTCTGTTGATTATGGCTTGTGCATTTGCTGGTTACGAACTAACAATGGAAGCCTATAAGAAAGCAATTAAGGATAAATACCGTTTCTTCAGTTACGGAGATTCGTTGTTGATAATATAATTAGATTATTATAATTGTGTATAGTGCATTATTGTTTTGTTTAATCCTATTATATTAGCTTTCGATTTTTGTAATAATAAATTGTTTATGGGAAGTAAGGCATTGCCTTGCTTCCCTTTTTTATTCCCTAAATAGCCCTATTTAGTAGTCTTTTAATAAGTAATTGTACCCTTTTTAATTTAACATTGATATTGGCTTTTTAGGAGATGACAAGTCTCTATTTGAGGAAAATATTATCATCCTAAACGATTTGAAGAACCATATACATCGGTGGATTTTGCTTGTTTTCAGACTTTAGTATTTGAATAGTATATCTTGGAATTCTTAAAGGTGTGTGTGGATCCATGAAAATGTAAGTAGCAGGTTTTTCAATCTTATCTGAGCACATCGTCATAATGTAACTTTTTACGCCATAATGTTTATCAGAAGTAATAACTTTTGTAAAACAAGTAGGTTTGTCTAAATTCCCAGCCAACCAAATTTGGTCACCTGCTTTAGATAAGCTGATCATTTTATGTAAATTAGAGGATGCATTTGACCAAGATGAACCATCTTGTTTTCCGCTACTTATTGTGCTTACATATCTTATTCTTTGTGCAGTCCCATTTGTTGTAAAGGAAAGTACAAAAATAATTGCTAAACCAAAAGTCTTGAATCTAAATGATTTACTTGTTGCTAAAATAAATTTATTCATCTTATTTGTATTGATATTATTTGTATGGCAAGTAAATAGCCACAGTATTAACGTAATAGCATAGTTGTTTATTGTGTATACCTTAAGAAAATTAGTAACACATGTATGATTATTTATCCACAATGTTTATTATTTAATCATAGTCTTGTTCCATTTTTTCAAAATATGTTGATATCTGAATGTGTAGATGATTTGATTATTTTTTCAATTATAAATGTAGATACTACACTTATTGAAAATACTCTATTATATTTGCCACTCTAAATTAATAAAGGCTATATGGATAAAAATGAATCTTATGTTATTGGAGTTGATTATGGAACTGATTCCGTTCGTTCTATTGTTGTAAATGCTCATACTGGAAAGGAAATTTCTTCCTCCGTTTTTTATTATCCCCGTTGGAAAAAAGGATTGTTTTGTAATGCTTCTCTCAATCAATTCCGTCAACATCCCCTAGATTATGTCGAAGGATTAGAATATACCATTAAGGATTGTTTGGCTCAAGCAGGAAGTGATTTCGCTTCTAAAGTGAAGGGGATTTCAATTGATACCACCGGTTCTACACCAATTGCAGTTGATAAAAGCGGAACCCCCTTGTCTCTATTGCCTGAATTTGAAAATAATCCAAACGCCATGTTTGTATTATGGAAAGACCATACTTCGGTAAAAGAGGCAGCTGAAATTAATAATCATGCTTCTAAATTTGACACTAATTATTTGCAATATGTTGGTGGAATCTATTCTTCAGAATGGTTTTGGAGTAAGTTGTTGTACATACTTAGGAAAGATGAATCAGTCAAAAATAATATTGTATCATGGGTTGAACATTGCGATTGGATTCCGTTTCTATTAACTGGTGGAAATGATGTGACTAAATTGAAGAGAGGTGTTTGTAGTGCAGGTCACAAGGCTTTGTGGGCTGTTGAATATGATGGATTACCACCAAATGATTTCTTTGTTTCCCTAGACCCTTTATTAGATGGTTTTACAGCTAAACTTTTTACAGAAACAGCTACTGCTGCTGAATCTGCAGGTGTTATTTCAAAAGAATGGGCAGTCAAATTAGGCATTCCTCAAGATGTTGTGATAGGAGTGGGGGCTTTTGATTGTCACATGGGTGCTGTGGGTGGACAAATTGAACCGTATTATTTAAGTAAGGTAATGGGTACCTCTACTTGTGATATGTTGGTGGCACCTTTAGCAGAAGTGGAAGGTAAATTGATAAAGGGAATTTGTGGTCAGGTGCCAGGTTCCATCATCCCAGGTATGATGGGAATGGAAGCTGGACAATCTGCATTTGGAGATGCCTACGCTTGGTTAAAGAATGTTTTGGCTTGGCCTGTACAAAATATCCTTCCACAAACTTCTTTGATAGATGCACAAACTGCAGAAGCATTAAAGGATGAAATTATTGATAAAATTATTGCTGAGTTAAGTAAGGAGGCAAATAAAATAGTTGTAGATGAAAGTTCGGAGTTGGCAATTGATTGGCAAAATGGAAGACGTACTCCCGATGCAAATCAATTATTGAAAGGGGCATTTATTGGCTTGGGATTAGGAACGGATGCACCTAAAATGTTTAGGGCATTGGTAGAAGCCACTTGTTTTGGAGCGAAAAAAATAGTGGATAGATTTATTGAAGAAGGAAGACCTGTAAAGGGATTGATAGGATTGGGAGGTGTTGCTAAAAAGTCGCCTTTCATCATGCAAATGATGGCTGATGTGATGAATATGCCAATAAGAATTCATAAGTCTGAACAGACTTGTGCTTTAGGTGCTGCAATGTTTGCTGCTACAGTTGCAGGTGTTTATGATAAAGTTGAAGATGCAATGGTCGCAATGGGACAAGGTTTTGATGCGGAATATTACCCCAATCAAGAATTAGTAGCTATCTATGCAAAAAGATATGAAAAGTATGGAGAATTAGGTGGATTTATTGAAAAAACGATTGCATAAAATAAAATAATAATTATGAAAAAAGCGATTTGCTTATCAGCAATTACCCTCTTTCTTGTAGGAGGGAATTTGTTAGCGCAGGATACAAAGAAAACTGTGATTACCATTAATGCCAATGAAAAAGTGGGTGACATCAGTCAACAGTTTTACGGATTGATGACGGAGGAAATTAATTATTCTTATGATGGTGGTTTGTATGGTGAACTTATCAGAAACCGAGCCTTTAAGGATAAGGTAACAGAAGCCGAACATTGGTCTCTCATTAAAGAAGGGAAAAACGAAGGGCAAATTACTTTGGATAGTATTGAACAGAAAGGTACAGCCTTAGATAGAAACCTACGTTTAGATATCACAAGTTCGGATTCAAAAGGCCGGATTGGTATTGCTAATGACGGCTTTTGGGGAATTCCAGTTTGGGCAAATACAAAATATACTGCCTCCTTTTATGCTAAGACGAGCTCAGACTTTAAGGGTGAATTATCGTTAGCTATAGAAAGTAACGATGGTAAAACAATATTTGCAAAAGCACAAGTAATAAATGTAACTGGCGATTGGAAAAAATATACGGTTACCTTAAATACAGGAAAGGTTGATACCACTTCTAGTACCCGATTTGTAATTACGACAAAGAATAAAGGAACTGTTTGGTTTAGTTTGGTTTCGTTGTTTCAGCCCACCTATAACAATCGTCCGAATGGAAATAGGAAAGATATTATGGAATTGATGGCAGGAATGAAACCGGGATTCCTTCGCTTTCCGGGAGGAAATTATTTGCAGTCCAATAAAATCGAAACTCGATTTGAATGGAAGAAAACCTTGGGTGACATTTCTCAAAGACCTACTCATGATAATAATTCTTGGCATTATCATTCGTCTGATGGGATGGGATTGATGGAGTTTTTGGGATGGTGTGAGGATTTGAAGATGGAACCTTTATTGGCAGTTTTTGATGGACTGGTATTAAATAGGAAAGCACAACCAATTACTGGAGATTCATTGAAAATATATATTCAAGAGGCATTGGATGAAATTGAATTTGTAAATGGAGATGTGCATACAAAGTGGGGGGCTGTTCGGGCTAAGTTAGGGCATCCGAAACCTTTTAGTGTGAAGTATATTGAGGTAGGGAATGAGGATTGGTTTGATAAGGCAAAGACTTGGGATGCTCGGTTTACCATGTTTTATGATGCAATAAAGTCGAAATATCCAGGTTTGTATGTTATTTCAAGTGCTCATGTTACCACTAGGATGCCTGATTATGAGGATATTCATCATTATTTCTCTTTTAAAAAGTCACTTACTTTAGCACATAAATACGATAATTATATAAGGACTGATGCTAAGGTTTTTGAAGGAGAATGGGCTTGTAGAGAAGGTAATCCAACCACTAATTTTTTGGGGGCGTTAGGGGATGCTGCCTTCTTAACAGGATTGGAACGTAATGCCGACATTGTAAAAATGAGTTGTTATGCACCTCTTTTTGTGAACGTAAATCCTGGAGGGATGCAATGGAAAAGTAATTTGATAGGGTACAATGCTGTGAGTAGTTATGGTTCACCCTCTTATTATTTACAAAAAATGTTTTCCGAAAATAAAGGAGATGTATCAGTTAAAACTTCAATTGTAAATGTGCCTTTAGCTGCCGATACCACCGAACAATTGTTTTATTCTGTTACAAAAGATAGTAAAACAGGTTCCTTATTCTTAAAAGTTGTGAATGTTTCAGAAATTTCTCAATCTGCTAACATTGAGATTAATTCAAATAGCAAGATATTAGCCGAAGGAAAAGTAACAATTCTTACTTCTGAAAAGGTAACAGATACCAATTCATTAGTTGAACCAAAGAAAATTGTACCTATTACTTTTAATGCTAAAGGATTGGGAAATCATTTTAATTATAGTTTTAAGCCACATTCAATAACTGTTTTAAAATTGCGAGCAAAATAGTTTCAAGTTACAAGTTACAGGTTGCAAGTACTTGAAAACTGTAACCTGTAACTTGAAACTTGGAACACAAAACAATAAACATGTATAAACAAATTAAACAGGAAGCTTTCGAGGCAAATATGCAGTTGCCTAAATTGGGATTGGTACTTTTTACTTTTGGTAATGTAAGTGCTGCTGATAGAAATTTAGGGGTATTTGCAATCAAACCTAGTGGGGTTCCTTATGAGGAATTGACACCTGAAAAGATGGTGATAGTTGATTTTGATGGAAAAACAGTAGAGGGAAATCTTCGCCCATCTTCCGATACACAAACGCATGCCGTATTGTATAAGCATTGGGAAAAGATTGGAGGTATCGTTCATACACATTCCACTTATGCCACTTCATGGGCACAATCACAAAGAGACATTCCAATTTATGGAACCACTCATGCCGACCATACTACAGCTGATATTCCTTGCGCACCACCAATGAATGATGAGATGATTAAGGGGGATTATGAGTATGAAACAGGTTTTCAAATCATGAACTGCTTTAAAGAAAAGGATTTAGATTACAAGGAAGTGGAGATGGTTTTAGTAGGTAATCATGCACCTTTTACATGGGGAAAAGATGCGGCTAAAGCTGTATATAATAGTGCAGTTTTAGAAGCAGTTGCTCAAATGGCTTATTTGACAGAGATTGTTAATCCTTCTTCTCCAAGATTGAAAGATGCTTTGATTAAAAAGCATTATGAAAGGAAACATGGTGCAAATAGTTATTATGGACAGTAAGATAGTGGTTAGTTTTACCAAAAATGCAAGCTATATGTTATGCTAAAATGAACTACCCTAATTTTGGAGGAATAAAGAGTCAAAAGAAGGTAGTTCAATGAAAGTGAGCTTGATAAAATGAAATTATGAATGAGATTAGTAAAAATTTGTTGGGTGAATTGACGGTTTTGATAGAGCAAAGCCAACAACAAGCGGTAATTTATATCAACAGCACACTTACCTCGTTATTTTGGCAAATTGGCAATAAAATTAATCAGGATATATTAAAAAATAAACGGGCAGATTACTCGAAACAAATTGTGTCGACGCTGTCTACACAATTGAGCAATATTTATGGTAAAAATTTTGAGCTTAGAAATTTAAGAAGAATGATGCAATTCTCGGAACAATTTCGTGACTTTGAAGTTTTGATTCCGCTAACTCAACAATTAAGTTGGTCACATTTTGTAGAATTATTGCCTCTGAAAACATTTGATGCGAAATTATTAGTGTAAGTATAAAAAAACAATTTTTTAAAACAAGTATCTATCACCTATTAAGTGAATGGATACAAAAAACAAACAGCTATATGAAAAAATACAGTTATTTATTATTGATTGCAGCAGTATTTGCCTGCAAAAACAAGCCTTCGTCTGATAATGCAGGCAAATTTGCCATCAGCGAAACTCCTTATGGTAAAATCGATACTTCGGCAATTACTGAATATACAATCAGTAATCCTTCAGGTATGAAAGTTAGTATCCTTAATTATGGAGGAACAGTCACTAAACTCATTACAAAAGACAAGGCAGGAAATGATGGTGATGTAATATTAGGATTTGACACCTTAAGTGGTAATCTTCAAAAAGGAAATCCTTATTTTGGTGTTTTAGTGGGTCGTTTTGCGAATCGTATTGCAAAAGGAAAGTTTACTCTTGAAGGCAAGAATTATCAATTAGCATTGAATAATGGAGTAAATACCTTACATGGTGGATTAAAGGGCTATGATAAGGTAATTTGGACTGTTGAGAAATTAGCAGGAGATAGTAGCCTTCAGTTAACCTATAAGAGTAAAGATGGAGAAGAAGGGTATCCGGGAAATGTAGTAGCTACCGTAGTTTATTCTTTATCTGCTGCCAATGAGTTGAAAATAGATTATAAGGCGACTACCGATAAGGCAACTCCAATAAATTTGACAAGTCATTGTTATTTTAATTTATCAGCAGGTGCTGATTCTACAATTGTCAATCATGAATTGTTCTTAAAGGCAGATAAATATACTCCAGTTGATACTACTCTGATTCCTACTGGAAAAATTGAATTAGTAAAGGGAACTCCATTCGATTTTACCGTTCCTAAGTTAATAGGAAAAGAATTGGATATGGTGAAAGGTGGTTATGACCATAATTGGGTTTTGAATAGGACAGGCAAAGATTTGGAAAGTATAGCAACCTTGTATCATGCTGCATCAGGTAGGTTTATGGAAGTGTTTACTACAGAACCTGGTATTCAGTTTTATAGCGGCAACTTTTTAGACGGTACTTTGACTAATACTAAAGGAGGGAAAAAGTATGTATTGCACGGTGCACTATGTTTGGAAACACAACATTTTCCTGATAGTCCAAATGAGCCTTCATTCCCTAATACTATTTTAAAACCTGGTGAAACCTATACCCAAACTACATTGTATAAGTTTTCGGTTAAGTAAATTATAAAAAGGGAAAGAGTACAAAAAGTATAATAGGAAAAGAGGTAAAGAGGGATCGTAAAAGAGGAAAATGGTGCTTTAGAACTTGCCGAATATTTAATTCGGCACACCGCCAAGAACTTTCGGCATGCCGAATAGTAAATTCGGCATGCCGCCAAAAAAATCCGTATTGCCGAATAAAACTTTCGGCTACCGGAGAGAAACATTCGGTTAACCGAAAATCATTTTCGGTACTACCGGAGAAACTCACGGTTAGCCGGAAATCATATTTAAATATGACGAATTGATTTCTTGTCACAATTTAATAAGCATTGTATAATTTTAAATATTAAAAAGGTAATTAAATGATCAACTTAAAAGAATTAGAAGTATGGTTTGTAACAGGTAGCCAACATTTGTATGGTGAAGAAACCCTTAAGAAAGTGGCAGAACACTCTCAAATTATTGCTGCATCTTTAAATGACGCCCCACAAATTCCTGTAAGGGTGGTTTTTAAACCTACCGTTAAGTCAACGGAAGAAATATTTGCTATCTGTCAAGAGGCAAATGTGGCTGAAAAATGTATTGGCATCATTGCTTGGATGCATACATTTTCTCCAGCAAAAATGTGGATTGGAGGATTAAAGATTCTTCAAAAACCATTATTACATTTCCATACGCAGTTTAATCGGGATATCCCTTGGAGTACGATCGATATGGATTTCATGAACCTCAATCAAAGTGCGCATGGTGATAGGGAATTTGGTTTTATTATGACTCGTATGCGTTTGAATCGTAAAGTAGTTGTAGGGCATTGGCAAGATGAAGAATCTTTAGGTAAAATTAATGACTGGACTAGGGCCGCTGCAGGATGGCACGATTGGCAAGGGGCAAAATTTGTTCGTTTTGGAGATAATATGCGCTATGTAGCTGTTACTGATGGCGACAAAGTAGAGGCTGAAATTAAGTTTGGGTATTCGGTTAATACACATGGCATAGGTGATTTGGTAAAAGTGATTAATGAAATATCAGAAGAAGCTGTTGATAAATTGGTTGAAGAATATATAGCAACCTACAATATGATGCCTTCTTTAGTGAAAGGAGGTGAACAACATGAATCATTGAGAGATGCTGCTAGAATTGAGTTAGGATTGGAAACATTCTTAGTTGCGGGCAACTACAAGGGTTTTACAGATACTTTTGAAGATTTACATGGTATGAAACAGTTGCCTGGTATTGCTGCTCAACGTTTGATGGCGAAGGGTTACGGTTTTGCTGGAGAAGGCGACTGGAAAACGGCTGCATTAGTACGAGCTATGAAGGTGATGGGAAGTGGACTAAAGGGTGGTAATTCTTTTATGGAAGATTATACCTATCATTTTAATCCTGACAATAGAATGGTTTTAGGTGCTCACATGTTGGAAATTTGTGAATCGATTTCGGATAATAAACCTAATTGTGAGATACATCCTTTAGGGATTGGAGGCAAAGAAGATCCAGTTCGTTTAGTATTTAATTCTGCACCTGGACCAGCTATTAATGCATCAATTGTCGATATGGGCAACCGTTTCAGATTATTGGTCAATGAAGTATTGGCAGTTGCGCCAATCAGTACATTGCCTAATCTTCCTGTTGCAAGGGTATTGTGGAAACCATATCCAAATATGCATACAGGTTGTGCTGCATGGATTTTAGCAGGTGGTGCACATCATACTTGTTATAGTCAAAACTTAACCGCAGAACATTTACAGGATTTTGCAGAAATGAGTGGAATAGAATTTGTTTTGATTGGAAAGGACACCAACTTGTTTCAATTCAAGAATGAATTGAGATGGAATGAGGCAGCATTCAGATAAATATGAAGTTTAAAGTATGAAATATGAGTGCTGAGTTTAAATAATTATAAATCAGTTTCATTTTAATAACTCAGCATTCTTATTTTTGTATTAATAACTTATCATTAATAACTCATAACTTAGTGAATTCTTATCAGCAATATTCCCGACATCTATTAGCAATTGATTGTATCATTTTTGGCTTTGATGGCGAAGATTTAAAAGGATTATTTATCAATAGAAAGTTGGAGCCTCAAAAGGGTAACTTGTCTTTAATGGGTGGATTTATTGGGGAAAATGAGAGTGTTGATGCTGCTGCAGAAAGGGTGTTATTCGAACTTACAGGACTAGGTAATGTATATATGGAACAATTGCATTGTTATGGTGCTCCTGATCGTGATGTACATTCTAGAGTTGTATCAATCGCTTATTTTGCCTTAATAAGTATTGCTGATTATAACGAGCGGATGTTGAAGGAACACAATGCTGTTTGGATAAATTTGAAGCAAGTACCTGAGTTGATTTTTGATCATCAACAAATGGTTGAAGATGCAAAGGAAAGACTAAAACAGAAAGTTGCTAATCATCCCATTGGATTTGCTTTATTGCCTTTGAAATTTACACTTCGACAGTTGCAAGCATTATATGAGGCTATTTATGAAATGCCCCTTGATAAAAGGAATTTTACTAGAAAAATTTTTTCTATAGATATTATAAAAAAGCTTGATGAAAAAGAAAAGACCTCTTCGAGGAAGGGGTCTTTTTATTATGTTTTTGATGAGGAAAAATATAAGTTACTTGAAAAAGAAGGATTGAAATTTATATAGTTGCTCTTGAAATAATTGTTTCATTTGGTTCTTTAGTAAGTTCTAGTAACAACTTATGTTTTTTAATTGTTATTTTTCTTCCATTACTTTCGATTAAATCATTTTTTACAAAGAAATCCATTGTCCTGAATACTGTTTCATAGGTTGTTCCTGCATAGGATGCTATATCTTGTCTAGAAATTTGAATGTTTATATAGCCTTTTTCTGTTTTGCCAAATTGATTTTCAAGCTTTAAAAGTGTAAATGCCACTCGTCCTTTTACAGACATATGGGCTAGATTTCTCATGTTGGTTTCCGATTCCTCAAGTTCTGTAGCTAAATATCGTAAAAGTTGTAATGAATAATCGTTGTTGATTTTTAAGGAAGCTATAAAGAAATCCATTGCAATAAAACACACCGTTAGTGGTTCTAGTGCCATTGCTGAGATTGGATAAGTGGTATTGTCTCCAATTCCCCTATGTCCAAAAATGTCACCTTTTTTTGAGAATCTTACGATTAATTCCTTATCTCCTCCCCACTTTTTGAACATTTTTACTGTTCCTGATAATAGAAAGTACATTCCTGTTACTTCCTCACCTTCATTAAAAATTGTTTCTCCTTTTTTGAAGAGTAGTGTTTTTCTATTTGATCCAATAGTTGGTAACCACTCTTTAAGACACAATTTGCAGAATTGACAGCTTTCTAAATCACAAACTTGCTTTACTAACTTCATATTAAAAATATTCTTATCTGATTTTACTTGTCCAATAAGTATACAATAATAATAAAAATAAGCTATTTTTCAATAAAATAATTAATTATTTGCTTAGTTAATGGTGTTTGTTTAAATTAAAATATTTAATTTGTAAAAATTATATATATAATTTGTAGTTCTTAATTTAAATGTAATTAAAATTTCATTCGTAGCCACTTAGATAAATCAAGGTTTGATTTAAATTATAACTACTATCAACCAAGGTTACTTTTTTCAATATTTATCATATCTGTATAATTGTAAAAAAATATGAGATTGATAATATTTACAGTAGAAATAAAGAATTTATTTCTTTTAAATAAACTATGTATTTTTAACCCCAATTATTAATAACAGGCAGCACAATTATAATATGAAGTATCATATTTTTTGTGAGCATTGTAAAACAATTATATCATTTGACGGAGTATGAACTCATAAAAGGCTGCATTGAGAAAGACTCGAGCAAGCAGAGAGCTCTTTTTGAGCAGTATGCCGGTGTCTTTATGTCTGTTTGCCTCCGTTATGCAATCGATACTTTCGAAGCTGAGGACATGCTTCAAGAAGGTTTTGTTCGCATTTTTAACCATTTACACCAATTTAAGTTTGAAGGATCTTTTGAAGGGTGGATGAGACGTATAGTTGTGAATGTTTGCTTGAAAAGTCTTCAAAAAAGAAAGATTCAATTCAAAGAATTAGAATTTGAATCTTCAAGTGAAGCTCATGTAAGTCCTTATGTATTTAGTAATGTAGGTGAAGACGAGCTGATGAAACTAATTAATGAATTGCCAGAGGGATATAGAATGGTTTTTAATTTAAATGTTATTGAAGGGTATAGTCATGAAGAGATTGCAGTTTTATTGGGTATACAGGCTAGTACTAGTAGAAGTCAATTGGTGAAAGCTAGGAAGATGTTGCAAAACCGTATTATTCACCTTGAAAAAATTGCAGTATGACGAACGAAAATTCATTTGATAGACAAATAAAAGATAGCTTATTTAAATATAGCAGTCCTGTTCCTTCGGGGTTATGGGAAAAGATTGAATCTGATAAAAGGTTGAAAAAGTCTATTCCATTTTGGAGAAATCGATACTTTTTATCTGCTATTGTTTCAATAATTGTAATTTCTTTAATAACAGGATACTTTTATAAGATTGAAGAGAAAAGTAAAGTAAGCACTAAAACTGATTCTCTTAATAAGTTAACAAGTATAACTCAAGTTGATACCTATCATTCTAAAGTTTCAAAAAGTGAAATTGTTAGAAATGATAATATTCATTTAATTCAAAATAGTAAAGATTCTATAGCAAATAAATCAGTTTTTTCTAAAAAGAGTATTAATAAGGAAATTGTCATTAATAATGTGGATAAAGTTGATGCTAATAAAGTTGTAATTTCTCCTGGACGTACTTCGAATTCAACGGATAAAGTTGTGAAAATAGACAAAGTTACAGTTATTAATTCTGAAAATAATGCTGTAGTATTTGAATCTTCACCATCTGTAAAAAGTAAAAGTATTAGTTTTCAAAAAAAATCCACTTTAAATCAATCTCTTAATATTTCTGAGGAACAGAATGTGAATAGTATTATGAATTCAGAAGTGGGGGAACTAAATAAGAAAGTGCCTTTTGAGACTTTAACTTCTGTGCCCACTGAAAATGATTCAAAAAATGATTCAATACTTTTTAAAGAGGTAGATTTTATACATTTAGAATCCGGAAAAGTGGTTTCTCGTAATCCTAACTTTTTAATTGAAAATAACTCTAATAAGATTTTAAAGAAGAGTAGTAATGTCACCGTTATTCATGTTCCTGACGTTGCTGTTATGAAATGGTATATTGATATTTTTGGTTCTCCAGATTTAAATACCGCATCAGTTAAACATAATATTGGATTAAGTGCTTTTGCAAAGGCTCTTGATAGTTCACAGCGTATTACTAATGGATTTTCTGTTGGCGCTAGGATTGAAAGAAATTTAGGAGAGCACTGGAAATTCAAAACAGGGTTACAATATAAACAAGTAAATGAACGATTCTTTTATGTTCAACAGACAATTAAAAATGTAAATGTTGTTACTAATCGTTCTTATACCGATAATTTAGGGTCAACTGTATATGTAGCTGATACAGCCTCTTATCAACAATCTGGTTATACAATAAAAACTGTATTTAATAGTTATAAGAGTATAGAGATTCCCCTTATTATGGGTTGGGAAGGAAGGATTGATAAACTACGTTTTGGTTTTAACTCTGGACTTATTACAACATTATATACTTTTTATCAAGGAAAAATAATGGATACTTCTAGTGGAATTGTACCGTTAGGATCGAATAATGCAAATGGTTTTTATCATAGTGTACCTTCTTTTAGTCTTTATGGAAGTGCTGATTTTATTTATCCAATTAAAAGTAATGTAGAGGCATTTGCCGAACCTTATTGCCGTTTTGGCTTATCGGATAATATAAATTCCTCTATAGGATACAGTAAAAGATTTAATTCTGTTGGTGTATTTTTAGGATTAAGATACAGAATTTCATCTTCAGGCAACAAATAGCGTTTTAATAGCATCATACAGATATGAAATTGCTCTTCATAAATATTATTACCTTTTTCTCCGGATGTTTGTTTTTGCTTGCTTGCAATAAACAAACTGCAGATGTTTTTGTGCCAAACGTTGTGCAAATAGATACAACTTGGACAAATGTCGATTCTACACCTTCTTCCACATTAACGCCCCCTGCAACGCTTCCTATTATAGATAGCCTTGAAGTTGGTGATGAGGATCATCAAGTAATTAATGTTGGCGATAGCTTAATTTTGAATTTTCCACAGGGAGGTTTTCTTTCTACAAATCAATCTAATACCCCTATTAAGTCTACTTCTAAAATTAAAGCCGATATAACTGTTATTAAAACAAAAGGAGAGCTAATTAGGCGAGGTATTTCTACAGTAGCTAAAAATAGTCAGCTTTTAAACATCGGAAATTTAGTTGGGCTCAGAATATTTTACAAAGGTAATCCTGCTTTTTGGAGCCAATTAGTGCCCCCAATTCAATTACATATTAGAGATACAAAGCCCAATCAATCAGTACGATTTTTAGTACTTCAACCTGTTCAATCAGGAATAAGAGACTCAGCTTGGGGTATTCCTCCTGTTAGTCCTTTGTCTTTTTTAAATACCGTTAGCGTATATAATAACCCTCCTTCTGGTAATAATCCAAAAAGTTCAGGCTATTTTTATACTACTACTAATGTTGGTTGGTTTGGAAGTGCTGCATTTATAGACAGTACTTTGCCTAAAACGAGAATCAATGTCTTTCTTCCTATTACATTTACAAACAAGAATACTTCTGTATTTGCTGTATTTGATGCTCAGAAAACTGTTTTGAAACTTATTGCAAATCCTAAAGGCAAAAGCTTTAGTGTAGCAAATGTGCCTATAAATTCTAAAATTACTATTGTTTCGATTTCAAAATATAATGGTGAATCATATTTAGGTACGAGTTCTTTTACTGCTAATTCAAGTTCACCGGTTTCTATTGTTCCCATTAAGAAAACAATGCAAGAAATTAATCACTATTTAAATGGGTTATAAACTGAGTGGTTTAATTTATTTATTTTCTGAACTAAAATCAAACAGAGTAGCAGTGAATTCCCCTCTTTCCCTTTTCTTAAACAAAATGTCCCAATTGCCTTTATATCTTAGTAGCTGAGGTACTAATAGATTGCCAAAGTGTTTCATTTCAACTTCCATACTTACGTCAAAGTCGTACACTCCTGCCCTATAACTTAAATAATAATTTCGACCCAAAACTTCAAGAGATTTAGTGTTAAACCAAGTAGTCATTCCATCCACTACAATATCTTCTTTATTGAGCATTCCTAAGTCTTCTTTTGGACTAATAGAAAATTTATAGCATGATTCTCCATGAAAATCTTCTAAGTCTATTCTGTAATCATATAGCCTGTGTGCGTGTTCATCGTATAAATCAAGTTTATTTCCAATGAATGGTATTCCACTTATTCTTTTGCCAGGATTGAAGAAAAGCATTTTAAGTTGTTCTTTGTGCTTATCAATTCCTTTCTTTTCAGAAGTACTAATATTAATACCCGACACAACATTTGTCTCTCCACATATTTGTCCCTTCGTAAAAAATAATGCTGAATATAATTCTCCCGTGAAATAATTATACTCATGTTTAGTATTGTAAAAATCTCCCGTAGTTTCTTCATTAAGAATGGACATTGTTCTACATCCATTTTTTCTAGTTTGATGCGTTTTGCTGAAAAGTGAAGCTTTGGTTTTCCCTTCTTTATTGAGCATCTTGATATCATTAAAGGAGGAGTAATTAAGTATTCGTAAGTTTTTAAAGGCCTTGTAAAAGGTAGTATCTTCTTTAATTTGTTTTAGAAGTTTTTTAAAATCAAAGTTATTTCTGACAATAACTTCAGGTAATACCATTTTTTTATTGTCTATAATTATAGTTGTATCCTGACAGTAACTTTTAGTAGTGTTTAAAATAAATACTATTAGGAAACCACAAAGTAATAAACAGACAGTTTTCATTTATTTAGAAAAAGCCATTTTGTAATCAACTTTAATTTTGCCTCTACTTATGTCATTTAGCTTGCCTTGAAGCATTTTCTTTCTTAATGGTTTTATATAGTCAATAAAAAGTTTTCCCTCAATATGGTCATATTCATGTTGTATTATTCGAGAGGTAATGCCGGTAAATGATTCTGTTTTTTTCTCAAATGCTTGGTTATAATATTCAATGACTACAGTTTCTGGTCTGTTTACATCTTCTCTAATCTTTGGTATCGAAAGACAGCCTTCATTATAAGGCCATTCTTTACCCGATAATTCTATTATTTTGGCGTTGATAAATACTTTTCTAAAGCCAGGCTCATCACTATATTTTCCTTTGTCTTCCTCTTCTTGGTTTTCAAATATTTGTTTACTATCTAAAATAAAAAGGCGAATATTTTTATTGATTTGTGGCGCCGCAAGTCCCACTCCATAACTGCTATACATAGTTTCCCACATGTCGGCAATCAATTTTTTTAAATCAGGATAATCAGGTGTAATATCTGTTGCAACTTTTCTTAAAATAGGATTGCCAAATGCTACTATAGGTAAAATCATATTATTAACTAGGGGAGTCTTTTGTAATTAATTCGACAAATATAGGTGATGCATGTTTACAGAAGCAATTACAAAAAAAATAGTATTTGTATTGATATTAATTTAAAACATTTATAAATAGCTAAGCCACCATTTATCTTTGTTTTTTCTCTTGTAGAAATCATATTTTTTACAGAGTGGATAATGTGCAATGATTACACTCAACCAAATTATGATTACTGTTAATAAGCTAAAGCCGTATCCTTTTAACGAAGGTTCTAATAATACCCAACTTTTTAAGTATGCCATGCTATGCCAACCAAAACCTGTTGCTTCTGCTGCAATTAAGGCTACAATATGAATGATATAAATGTGTACAATATAAAAAAACAGTGGTACTCTTCCAAATACAGCAATTCTTTTGGTTAAAAAGTTTAATGGATAGTCGCTAAATCTTAAAAAGAGTAGTGCAAAGGAGAGTGTTAATAGTAAGAAGTCGAGAGATGGAGGATACTTTGAAAGTTTCATGAAGGTAAAAAAGGTGAGTATTGATGTTTCTTTATGTATCCATTTATATGGTTCTCCATAGCCATTAAAACTCCGGATAATCACAAAAAGAATAATGAACAGCAGGCCACTATAAAGCAGTACTCTATTACGTTCAGTTCTATTATATTTATTGGTATAAAATAATCCCAAACAATAACCTAAAATCATTGTGCCTAGCCATGGAATTGCGGGATAAGCAATAGAACAATGCGTATTAAATAGTGTAAATAGTTTGTATTTAAATAGTAGTCCCCACGTAATTGCAAAAGCACTGTTGCCCGAAATATGAATATCGTCAAGGGTATTATGACCACCTATGATTACTATTCCAATCAATAAAATATATTTCCATGGTAAGTGAATTAGGCCTGCAAGGCAAATCATACTAAATCCTAATGCCCACATAACTTGAAAAATCTGATAAGGGAAAAATGGATTGAAAAACCAACCAAAATTTATTATTGTTAGTTCTAGGAAAATTATCCAAAGACCTCTTTTTACTAGAAAAATGGATTGTTCTTTTTTAGGTTTATTTTGTCCAGCAAGAAATGCCGAAATTCCAGAAAGAAATACAAATGATGGTGCACAAACATGAGTAATTGTTCTTGTAATATATAATGTAACGTTTGTTTGATGCCAATCTGTAGGGTCGAAAAAAAATGAATATTTATGAAAATAATCCCGTACGTGGTCTAATGCCATTAATATCATGACAAACCCTCGTAAAATATCAATCGATTCTATCCGCCGCTTTTCCATAATGGTTCAAAATCTTGAATTTTTCTAATTGTTAGTTAGAAAGGTTATTTACAATAGTATGAGACTTGTAATAAAATGTCATTCACTATAAATATTCCTGCAAGATACGTTTTCTTATTTCGTAAAAATCAATTTCCTTTATTTAAGGGGGATAACTTGTGCGAAGAAAATATATTCAAAATGGTTACTGAATAAATTGAAATTGATGTATTATTTAATTAATCAATTATAGAATTATTTTGTAAATTTTATTTGAATATTTTAAGAAATCTAGGCAAGCATATTTCTTGTTTATTTTGTTACGTTAGTTTCGACAGTCTCATAAATACAGTAATTTATCAATTGTTAGTTTAATTTTTTGACACAACATGTGTCAAAGGAAACAGATTCCGGAAACGTTTTCGGTGCTGCCTGATAATTAAAAAATATTTTTTAAGAAATTACCTTTATCTGATTTATTAAGGATAAAAGCAAGATTATACTTTGTTGTTACACAGAAATATTCATCTTGGTTTTCACAAGTTATTACATGGAAGAGGATAGGTTTCTAATATTTGTCTATAAAAAAAAAATTTTGTGTTTATTGCTTTTTCATTACTGTCCACATAAAAAAAAGCTATTACAACTCCACAGTCTTTACTACAACGGAAACATGGATAAAACAAGGGATCCAAAGTTTTATTATTAAATGGATAATTTAATCCTGAAAAAGGAAGTGTTATTTGTTCAAATCATTTTGTTTTTAGTGGTAAAAAAGTACAAAATGCCTACAAAAAAAAAGTCGTAAAAAATAAATTTACATCCATAATGGAATGAAAAAATATTCTTTACGACTAGCTAAATAGTATAACTTAAATTTAAAACTTATATCTTAAAAACTAATAATTTTAAATTACAACTTAGTACCTACTACATTTTCTTAGCGTCTTCAATAAACTTTGCAAGACCAATGTCTGTTAAAGGATGCTTCAATAAACCTAAAATTGAATCTAATGGACAAGTACAAACATCAGCACCTGCTTCAGCACACTTAATAATGTGTAAAGGGTTACGAATTGATGCAGCTAAGATTTGTGTTTCAAAGCCTTGAATTGAATAGATGTTTGCAATTTGTGCAATCAACTCAATTCCATCCCAATTTGTATCGTCAATACGGCCAATGAAAGGAGAAAGATAAGTAGCACCTGCCTTTGCAGCTAATATAGCTTGACCTGCACTAAATACCAATGTACAATTGGTTTTGATACCATTATCAGTAAACCATTTGATAGCCTTAATACCATCTTTAGTCATCGGAACTTTAACTACAATATTTGGATGAATTGCCGCCAAGACTTTTCCTTCAGCTACCATTTCTTCAAAAGTTACAGAAAGTACTTCTGCACTAATATCTCCGTCTACTAAAGAGCAGATTGTCTTATAATGATTTAGGATTGCCTCATTGCCTTTGATGCCTTCTTTTGCCATTAACGAAGGATTGGTAGTTACACCATCCAAAATACCAAGGTCATTGGCCTCTTTAATTTGAGCCAAGTTTGCTGTGTCAACAAAAAATTTCATTACTTAAAATTTGTGAAAGTG
>CANCPA010000072.1 GCA_947379895.1 Chitinophagaceae bacterium
ATAAAGGTTATTAAGTCTAATTTATATTCTTCAACACAAAGACACAAATACTCAAAGTAGCACAAAGAAAAAATGAAGTATTGATACTTATGAAGTGATTTTAAAGAACTTAGAGCCTTTGCGACTTAGTTTCTTTGTGGCAATAGAAAAAAATGACAAAAAGCATCTGATTCAATCTATTGCGTAAGGTGAGTTAGTAATGCGAATCAAGGGTTTAAATACGCTTGGATAAGTGCCGTAGGCACGAAATATTGGTAGGAAACAGGTGAATAATAATTGCCTAAAGTCCCGTAGGGACGACATATCATTTTAAAATGCTTAAAAGAAACACTTTATATAGTTTCAAAAGCAAATTATGTCGTACCTATGGCACTTCAAGCCTTCATTTTTAATATTTTACTACCAATATTTAGTACCTAGCGGTACTTTCAACCCTTGATTCGCATTAGTAATTATCCTGTGCTTGCAAAAGGTTAGTTAAATTAAGTCAAAGGCATGTGCAAATTTGCAAAGCTCATAATAATCGTTTATCTGTAACTTTTTTCGAATGTTTTTGCGGTGTGTCTCTACAGTTCCAAATGCAAGAAATAATTCATTTCCTGTTTCTACCGAGCTTTTCCCCAATGCCATATATTTTAGAATTTCAATTTCTCTTTTAGTAAGTTGAGTATAAAGATGAATATGTTTTCTTCGAAAGTTATTCTCACTTAAAATTCGCTCTACTTTTGGAGTGACATGTTGTATAGGATCAATTTTAAACGACATATTAATGACTAATAAGGGAATTCCTCGATCATCACGCATCAGTATTTTCATCGAACTCAAATGCCAGGTCCACTCCTCGCTGCCACTAAATTTTACTTGCTGAAAAAAAGTAATACTCTCGTCCGTATTGCGGTCGAGCATTGAATGTAGTTTAGGAGAGTAATCCTTAGCATCCTCAGGATTAAAATACTTCTCAGTATATTCTTGTGTAGAAAAGCTCCTAAATTCCTCAAGACTAATGCCTAAAAGTTCAAGACCGTTCTGTGACATATACTCTAGAGTAAACCCAGGCATTCGAAATATGACGATGATTCCTGGGCAAAGTGATGCAACTGAATTCAGTTGTTGAATACGTTCTTTAATTTTATTTTCTAGGGTCATATATTCTTAATTAAAATAGGCAATGTGCAGGGTGCTCAGTAGTTTATAATTTTCAAATAAGATTTGTTTAACTTAAAGCACCGAATGTTGATCTAAATACAAATATTGCAATTCTTTTTCATAAATACTCGACAATCATAAAAATACCCGTTTACGGGTATGCAGATAAGCCTATATTCATTAATTACTATGATCTATATCATTTAATTTGTATAACACCTCCTTTATCTATATCATACATTTTAATAAAACCAATCTTAAAGTTGTAAAATAAAATTTGAAAGACTTAATTAAATATAGCAGAAAAATTACTACTTACTACATGCCTATCCGTGTTTTAACGGATACGAAAAACGGTGTTTTAACCGATTGTCTGATGAGAATGAACAAAGTATTTTTGCTCTTTAAATAATATAAAAAGCATAAGTAACCCTTAAATCTTAATTTATTAATGCACCTGAAATCGATTGTATAGAAATGTGTCGATTTTTATCATGTCTTATTTTAAAATGGAGTACACCTTTTTATTTTGTTCATACTAAAGTGTCTTCCTTACTCATTAAAGTTATATAAACTTCCTGAAAATACCTGTAAGCGGGTATTTCCCTGTATTATAGTTGCAGTTAGCTTTGCCCACAATATTTCACAGAATATATAAATGAGTCAAATAGTTATAAATAATAGTCTGTTTGGTGATTTAAATAACGAAATATGTAAAAGTAAGAAAGGATAGTATTTCCACTAATCGTAGCAATATGATTTCGTTATGGAGTCTTATTTTCTTAAGAATATAAAAATATTAAGTTGAATTAAAAGATTGAATACTTATTCATTAATAACCAAAACATGTGTTCTTTTAGAAAAAGTTTAATGGTTATTACAGGCATTTGTCGATACAGCCTGTACGACTAAACCTAATATTGGGAGAATTAAAGTTTAAGATTTTATAATAGTTTATACCAAGTTGTAATTCTGTAGAAATTTAATTCAATAATAATTTGAGATGTATATGGTAAGAAAGATGTGAGGTTAAAAATGGAAATTATACGACAAGAGTTACCCGCTTTTATTTTGGAATGAATGAAATTAAGTGTATTGGAATGAAGAGTACAAAATAATGGAATTGGTAGTTATTATATTCGGGTTTTAGAATTTCTGAAACTTGAAATTAAGTTCATAAAATAGATGAAAACTATAATTTAAAATAGTAGCAAATTTAAAAAAGTATGAAATTTAGGTTATCGATAGATTTATTTTCTTTTTCTCAAAGTGCTTTCAGAAGTTTAATGTACGTGTTATTATTTTATATAATTACATTAAATTTCAATATAAGTCAAGCTCAATCTCGTCTTGAACCTTGGCCAATTTCACAATTTGATAGTAGGGTTTCAGTTGAAATAGAATATGAAAAAGTTAGAAGTCTGGATTTTCAGATAGTAAAAGTTTATGTTACTAACCAAACAAGCGATACACTATGTATTAATTTGGAGTTAACTATTACAGGAACTAGTGGTGATTCGAAGACTTATACAATTGGGACATCGAAAAGTCGTTTTGATGGATTGCCTTCCGATATGACGGCAAGTAGCTTAGAACTAATTCCAAGAAAAAGAACAGGTGGTGATATAAATAATTGTTTAATGCAATTTTATGGTAAATGTTCTGCAAATACAGCCATTAAGGTGGGAGAAAACTTTTCTTGTATTCGCGAAATTAGCTACAAAGCCTCTTTGTTTAATTTAAGCGAACTTCGTCAAGAACAAGCTAAAAAGAAAGCTGAAGAAAAAGCAGAAAAAGAACGAATTGCTAAAGAGAAAAAAGAAGAGGATGAAAGGAAAAAGCGAGAACAAGAAGATAAGCTTGCTAAAAAGAAAGCTCTTGAGGATGCAAGAATCAAGAAAATAGAAGAGGAAAGAATTACAAACCAAAAGGCTGAAGAGGCAAGAAAGAATAGCAATAATACTGTATCAGGACAGGGGGAGAATAAGGCACAAACAAATAATTCTTATAAGAATGAAACATCTGAAGGACAAATTACCTATACAGAAAAGCAAAAAAAAGAACAAGCTGATAGAGAAGAACAATACAAACAAAAAATAGCCGAACAAGAAGAAGCTGAGAAGCAACGACAAAAGAAGGTTGAAGATTATAATGTTTGGAAAACAAAAGCAACAGAAGCCCAAAATAATGCTGATTTGGCTAAGGCTACAGCTTCTTTAAGTGTAATTGCAATGTTTTGGGATATTATTTATGGAGATATGGGTAAAGTGAATCCAAATAATGTGTTTATTCCTCCAGCCCATTCAGAAAGGTTTCGAGCAGCTCCATTTTTGGGTTTAAAGTTTGGTTATTCTTCTACTGTAGCACCAATATTATTTAGGAGTAAAACTTCAAGTATTGATTATTTTGGCAATCCTACAAATAGTGATAAAGCAGTAGGTACAAATGTACTGTATTTGAACATTGGAGGAAAAATGGATTTTGGAGTATGTTCTGAGTTTTACAGCATTTATATCTCGCCACAAATTACATTGGGCATTATGCCTACTTTTCACGGTACAAATTATAATGCTGCAATTTCTGTTGGGGGGGACTATGGATTTAGAAATGCTAAAATATATAGCAAATTGAAATATGTAGATGAAACTCGAACTTATCACAATTCTAATCCCGAGGAAACGGGTGATGGAGGAAAATATGATAAAGGTTCAAGAGAATTTGAGTATGGTTTGAAATTTACTTTTGGAGGAGGACCGCAAAATGATTATGTACGGCACCACTTATATTTAGGAATGTTGACTAAGCATATTGATCTTGGGAGTTCAAGTTATAGTAATAAGTATATATATGATGGTATTAATAATAAATATTACAATACTGGCTTATACACGATGAGTGGTTATAGCTTTGAATGGAAAAAAGATCATTTTTTTTCTTTTTATGTTCATGTTTATCCTAAACATCCATTTTTAGGTTCTCTCGAAACATACAATAAATTAGATAACTCTACCGGTACTAATGTCGAAATTGGATTTTTGCGTGCATTAGATCTATTTGATAAACCATTTTCCAAAAGTGATAAGGCTAGTGATTTTCAAGAAATTAAAACTGAAACAGATACAAGAACATCTGTTGAGAAAATGCGTAGCAATGAATTTGAATACACAAATTTGGGTGTTATTTCAGGTAAAATTGCAAAATATGGTATAGTTATGGAGCATTCGGGACCTAAAAGTATTGTAGGTATAAGATTGGCTGCTAGAAGTAGCCTCACTAAAGATAACCAAATAACAGATGATAATGGAATAGAGAATAAACAGGAGTTTGATATAGGGCCAACATTTAGAGTATTCAAACATCTTGTATTTTATTTGGGAATTGGAGTTGTTGATTACAAATATTTGCAAAATAAGAACTATTATTCTTTTGCTAATAATAGTATTAAAAACCATGAGTGTATGGAAAATAGTATTGGTGCCATATTAAGATTGGGTCGAGTTTTAAACTTAAGTGCAGGTCTTTCTTTTATGGATTTATACAAAAGATTATATACTCCTGAGGCAACTTTTGGATTGACTATGAATTTAATAAAAAGGGCAAAATAAATTTAAAAAGTAGTTGAATTTAAATTTAAGAATAACTACCCTTTGTCAATTAGAAATTAAATAGAAAAGAATGAAATACAAAAACTTGATGTCATTATTACTTTTGCCCTTTTGTTTAGTACTATTAACTGCTTGTACAAAATATGATTTTAGTGATCCTGACAAAGCTGTTGAAACAGTTTCAATAACATCGATTAATCCAAGAGGTGCGACTTGCTCTGCGAATATTATTTCAAATGGAGGGTATTCAATCGTTGAAAGGGGTATTTGTTGGAGCTTAGCAAAGGAACCTACAATTTCAAATTCTATAAAAAGAGATTCAAAAAATACGTTAGGAAATTTTACGCTAAATATTACTAGTTTAACTGCGGGCAAAACTTACTTTATTAGGGCTTATGCAAAAACTTCACAAGGTTATATTGCCTATGGGAATCAACTTGTATTTAGTACATTGCCAAAAGGACTTTCATCCATCTCTACAAGTGTTGATTCAACAGTTTACATAAATTATAAAATGGTAAAAGGAATAATAACAAATGATGGTGGTGATGTGGTTACCTCAAGAGGATTTTGTTGGGATACATTTCCTAACCCAACTATTGCTAAATATTCGAACATCATCGGTTCAGGTGCTGGAACATTTTCAAGTAATATTTCTGTTTTGTTACCTAATAGGAAATACTATGTCAAAGCTTGGGCAAAAAATAGTATCGGAATTTCCTATGGAAACGAAATTAGTTTTACAACTGGACAACCACAATTAGCTTTTTTAAATATTTCTGCAACAACAAATATTTCAAGAAATTCTGCAACTAGTGGAGGCTTTGTTTCACTTGATGGTGGAGCCAATATTATTGCTAGAGGCGTTTGTTGGAGCTTAATTTCAAAACCTACAATTACCGATTATAAGACATTAGATGGTGTAGGATTAGGAAGTTTTTCTAGTTTTGTTACAGGCTTAATAGCCAATAAAACCTATTATATTAGGGCTTATGCAACTAATAGTGTAGGTACATCTTACAGTAATGAAATAAATTTTGTTACGCTGCCTTTGGGTTTACCTCTATTTGGAAATCAAATTTTTAATTCAGTTTCATATAATATTGCAAGTGTAGCAAATAATATTTCAGATGATGGAGGAGCAAACATTTTATCAAGAGGTGTTTGTTGGAGTTCTTCTTCTACAACTCCTACCATCTTAAATAGTAAAACAACAGATGGAACAGGATTAGGTAATTATACTAGTACTATTTCAGGCCTAACGCCAGGTAGTGTATACTTTATTAGGGGCTACGCCACTAATAGCGTTGGAACGGTTTATAGTAACACTCTCAATTTAACGACATTAAATTATGCTCTTGCAACATTATTCTTAAAGTCTGTTGCTTTTGTAAGCAAAGCTAGTGTTTCATGTCAAAGTACAATTTCAACTGATGGAGGAACTCCTATTACTGCTAGAGGTGTATGTTGGAACACAAGTCCAAATCCTACTTTAAGTAATTATAAAACAAGTGATGGAGTAGGGATAGGAACATTTACTAGTTCTATTACAGGACTTACAGCAGGTTTGACATATTATATTCGGACTTATGCCGTTAACGGTACCGGAATTTCTTATAGTAGTCAATACATTTATTCTAATTAGTACTTAATTATTTAATTTGAAATAGAAATATTTTAATCACAATTAATCACAAATCGAGTTTGGCTGCACTATATTAAAAGTAGCTACGGAATGCCAAAGCCGTTAACACTGAGGCTAAAAACAATAAAAAACAATAAAATGAAGAAGTTAGTATTCGTATTTATGTTACTCGTTTCTTTTTTCATGCAAGCCCAAACTAAGCAACAGGGCATCAAGTTTGAACATGGAAAAAGTTGGGAAAGTATCTTGGCTAAAGCAAAAGCTGAGCACAAATATGTGTTTGTAGATTGTTATACCACATGGTGTGGGCCTTGTAAGTATATGGCGGAAAATGTGTTTACAAACGACAAGGTAGGACAGTTTTATAATGAAAACTTTATTTGTGCAAAGGTTCAGATTGACACCACTAAGGAAGATAATGAAGAAGTGAAAAGTTTTTATAAGGACGCAGCTGCTATTGATAAGAAATATAAAATTCGAGCATATCCTACTTCTCTTATTTTTTCTGCTGCGGGGGAATTGGTACATCGATTTGTAGGTGCAATGGGTGACTCCGCATTTATACAAAAAGGAAAGGAGTCGTTATCGCCTTCTACACAATATTATGTGATGCAAAAGAATTTTTCTCAGTCATTAACTGATTCTTCCTTTTTAAGGAGATTAACTCTTAATGCTTATACAATTTATGATGATTATACTCAGTACTTCAATGCATACATTGCCACTCAACCTACTATGTTCACAAAGGGAAATGTAGATCTGATGAATAGAATTACTAGGAGTACAAGGGATACAGGTTTTAAGCTTATTGTAAATCATCAGGAGGAATATGATAAAGTTTTAGGTAAAGGAAAAGCAAATTCATTTATTGTAAATATTTTATTGAATGCAGAGCTTCAAAAAATGTTTTCTGGAAAAGGGGAGAAAGCATTGACGAAAGAGTCCGAAGAGCGACTTACGAAAGCTTTTCCTAAACAAGCTAAGGAAGTAATTGCTTTAATAAAAGTTACGCTTTATTCTGAATTGAAAGATTGGAAAAATTATGCCCCTGCTATTTCTTATTACATGAAAAAATATGGGGCACAAGTAACTTCAGGTTCACAATTGAATGAATATGCTTGGAATGTTTTTGATCATATTGATGATAAAGCAATATTAAAAGAAGCATTAGAATGGAGTAAGAAATCGTTTAGCGGTACGAATGAGCAAGACCCTGCAGTTATGGATACTTATGCCAATCTTTTATATAAATTAGGCAGTTCAAAAGAAGCTATTGACTTTGAAACAAAGGTATTGAAACTTGCTCCCGATAATGATAAAACTTCCTACCAGGAAACTTTGGCAAAGATGAAAAAGGGAGAAAAGACTTGGACGGAATAATAGCTTAAATCAAACCTTAACGTATTGGTATATAAAATTTTAAGCGTTTGTTTTGAATTGATTTCTGGGATTAAAGTATTTGTTATAATGGCCGGAATTAGAATAATAATTGAACTTTAATAGTTAATATAATATAATGAGGTTTGCGATTAAAATATTGGTAATAATATGTGTGTTTAACTCTTCTTTTGCTCAAGCCCCACAAGCTATTCCTTTTCAAGGAGCAGTTCGTAATGCAAATAATGTATTACTCAGTAATAAGACAATTACAGTACGTTTTTCAATCCGAAATGGCTTTTCGTTTGGAAATATCATCTATCGGGAATGGCAAACAACGGTTACTAATTCTCAGGGATTATTTGTGTTAAATGTTGGGCAGGGAAATATAGATATTGGGCAATTTTCCACCATAAATTGGAGTGACAGTCTCAAGTTTATGCAAGTAGAAATAGATACGACGAACTCAAAAACTGTTTGGAGGGATATTGGTACACAGCAAATGCTAAGTGTGCCTTTTGCGTTAAATGCAAGGAAAGCAGATAGTGCCAATGTAGCAAGTAATGGTGTACCCGTAGGTACAGTTGAAGCATTTGCTGGTGATACTTCAAAAATTCCAAATGGTTGGTTGCTTTGTGATGGTAGAAAATTAGTTTCTTCAAGTGCACAATATGCTAACTTATTCAATGTAATCGGCTATATATGGGGAGGTAGTCAATTGTCTGGTTTTTTTCAAGTTCCTAGTACAGCAGGTCTATTTTTAAGGGGTGCATCAAATGGTCCAAAACCCATTGCAGGGTTAAGTGAAACTGATCCAGATAGATTGTCGAGAATCGCAATTGGTGCTGGAGGTACAGGTAATATTGGTGACAAAGTGGGAAGTCTGGAATTAGATGCATTCCAAGGTCATAAGCATCGATTGTTCGCAATAAATAATTCAACAAATGGTTCAATGGGTTTGTCTGCTTCTTCAGGTAATAACACAGGATGGACAGCTCAAAATACAATGTCAGGTTATGATGCAGACGAGGCTTATGGTAGTCCAAGATTAAGTGCCGAAACTCGACCGATGAATGTTTATATCAATTATATTATAAAATATTAACGAGAATAGTGATGATTATTAATCGAATAAATAAGGGAGTATCTGTAATTATTTAGGGGGGTAAAAAGAATTGAATCAATTTTGAAGAAATTAAAAAGAAACAATGAAGTTATTAACAACTATTTTAGTGTTAGCGTTTACAATTGGATTGGTCGTTGCACAAGCACCACAAGCCATTCCTTTTCAAGGGGCAGTGCGCAATGCAAACAATGTATTAATTAGTAATAAGACAATTACAGTTCGCTTTTCTATTCATAATGGATCTTCGCTAGGTAATATTGTCTATCGCGAATGGCAATCCACGGTTACTAATTCACAGGGATTGTTCGTGCTGAATGTGGGGCAAGGAAATGCAGATATCGGGCAATTTTCTACCATCAATTGGAGTGATAGTGCCAAGTTTATGCAAGTCGAAATAGACACCACCAACTCAAAAAGTGTTTGGCGGGATATTGGTACACAGCAAATGCTAAGTGTGCCTTATGCGTTCAGTGCAAGGAAGGCGGATAGTGCAAATGTTGCTATAAACGGTGTGCCAATAGGAACAATTTTAGCTTTTGATGCTGCTCAACCTCCTTCGGGTTATTTATTATGTGATGGTTCTTCAGTTAGCAGAGTTATTTACAGTTCTTTATTTGCATTAATTGGAACACAACACGGAGTGGGTAATGGGAGCACTACTTTTAATTTGCCAGACTATAGAGGACGATTTTTGAGAGGATTGGATAATAGCTCAGGAAATGACCCTGATGTCTCCGCTCGTATTAAAGGAGACCCTATCACCAAAATTGGTAGTTATCAAGATGATGCATTTGCTAAACATAATCATACTGCTAGTTATGGATCAGTTATATTAATGAATCAAGGTGCACAATATGGAACATATATTCAATCAGGTTCAACGACTACAGGTTATTCTGGAGGCTCTGAAACCCGCCCCAAAAACGTGTATGTGAATTATATAATAAAGTATTAAAAGTATTTGAACGATGATAATTACATTAATGTGATGATTATTATAAACAAGATAGTATAAAATTATTAAGGTTTAAGTTAAATAAGTATGAAGGGTTTAACAACAATTTTAGTCATTGTGTTTTCAGTTGGTTTGGCAATGGCACAAGCCCCACAAGCCATTCCATTTCAAGGGGCGGTGCGTAATGCAAAAAATGTATTAATTTCTAATAAAACAATTACAGTACGTTTTTCCATTCGCAATGGTTTTTCGTTTGGAAATATCATTTATCGGGAGTGGCAATCTACCGTTACAAATACTCAAGGGCTATTTGTACTGAATGTGGGGCAAGGAAATGCAGAAATTGGGCAATTCTCTGCTATTAATTGGAGTGATAGTACCAAGTTTATGCAAGTCGAAATAGACACCACCAATTCAAAAGCTGTTTGGAGAGATATAGGTACGCAACAAATGTTGAGTGTCCCCTATGCATTGAATGCTAAGAAGGCAGATACTGCAATGGTGTCAACCACTGCTTTAAATGGTGTACCCGTGGGTACAATTATTGCTTTTGGTGGTGATACTACTCAAATTCCAGAAGGATGGGAATTATGCGATGGAAGAACACACGGTATTTCTGAGGTTAAGTATACTTATTTATTCAAGGCAATTGGATATAATTGGGGAACGGGGTCAAATGGTGCTTTATTTCAATTGCCTAGTTTGGGCGGTCTTTTTTTAAGGGGCGCTCAAAATGGAAATGGACTAGACCCCGATGTAGCAAGCCGGATCTCAATTCCAGGTTCAGGAAATCAAGGTGGCGATCATGTCGGTTCATATCAAGACGATGCATTTAAATCTCATAAGCACCCTATTACGTTAAGTCACGAACAAGCAGGTGGAAAAGATGCAGGTGGTTGGCCTGCTACCGATTTTAATGCAGCTGTATACCATAGTAATAATCAGCCAGATGGTGCATCGTCAAATAATTCTGGCGGAGGTAATCCATTGCATAGTGTAGGCGGAAGCGAAACTCGTCCAATCAATGTGTATGTAAACTATATAATTAAATATTAATAAACTAAGAACGTAATTGGAATGAAGAAAATATTTTTTTTGTACATGATTTCAATTTGCTTTTGCATAAAGCCAATGGCACAAGCTCCACTCGCCATTCCCTTTCAAGGTGTAGTGCGTAATGCAAACAATGTGTTGATTGGCAACAAAACCATTTCGGTACGTTTTTCCATTCATAACGGTTTCTCGTTTGGAAATATCATCTATCGCGAATGGCAAACAACGGTTACAAATACGCAGGGGCTATTTGTCCTGAATGTGGGGCAAGGAAATGCCGAAATTGGGCAATTCTCCTCCATCAATTGGAGTGATAGTACCAAGTTTATGCAAGTAGAAATAGACACCACAAATTCTAAAAGTGTTTGGAGAGATATTGGAACGCAGCAAATGCTAAGTGTCCCCTATGCATTGAGTGCAAGGAAAGCGGATAGTGCAAGTAATGGTGTACCTGTAGGTACAGTTATAGCAAATGCTAGTAATAATGTTCCATTTGGTTGGTTAATATGCAATGGAAAAGCCGTGAATCGTAAAGCTTATAATGCCCTTTTTGCCTCTATTGGAACTACTTATGGTTTGGCAGACGGAATAGATTCTTTTAATGTACCTGACTATAGGGGTATGTTTTTGAGAGGAATGGATTTAGGGGCAGGAAATGATCCTGATACTACATCTAGAGTTGCACCAGTAAATAGTACATCAATTAATGGAGGCAATATTGGAACATTTCAAGCTGATGCATTTCAGGGACATCTTCATGATCCTCAACCTAATAATATATTAGCTTTAGGAAATAGTTATGGAAGTAACGGAATATTTAGAGGCAGTCATACAGCTATTAATAATTCTATTTCTACATATACTAATGGAGGGACAATTTCTATTTATACAGATAACTCAAATGGGAAACCAAGAACAGCCTCAGAATCTCGCCCCAAAAATGTGTATGTAAACTATATAATTAAATATTAATAAACTAAGAACGTAATTGGAATGAAGAAAATATTTTTTTTGTACATGATTTCAATTTGCTTTTGCATAAAGCCAATTGCACAAGCCCCACAGGCAATCCCATTTCAAGCAACCGCTAGGAATGCAAATGGTGTTCTATTGCCAAATAAAACTGTTAGCTTGCGATTTACCATACATGATGCCACCACTTATGGTACAACCGTATATCAAGAAACCCAAAGTGTGATTACGAATGCACAAGGTTTGTTTTTGACTAATATTGGACAGGGAAACGTGGTGAGTGGTGTTTCATTAGCAACTATTAATTGGTCTGTAAATAGCAAGTTTATTCAGATAGAAATGGATACAACCAATACAGGCAAAGTATATCGGGATATCGGTACACAACAAATGTTAAGTGTCCCCTATGCATTGAGTGCTAGAAGAGCAGATAGTTGTAACAATGCCATTAATGCAGTTAGTGCAAATAATGGTATACCTGTAGGTACAGTTATAGCAAATGCTAGTAATAATATTCCATTAGGTTGGTTAATATGCAATGGAAAAGCCGTGAATCGTAAGGCTTATAATGCCCTTTTTGCCTCAATTGGAACTACTTATGGGTTGGCAGACGGAATAGATTCTTTTAATGTACCTGACTATAGGGGTATGTTTTTGAGAGGAATGGATTTAGGGGCAGGAAATGATCCTGATACTGCATCTAGAGTTGCACTTTCTAAAAGTACAATGATTACAGGTGGAAGTGTTGGAACAGTACAATTGGATGGATTTCAGGGGCATTTTCATAAAGTTCGAATTGGATCAAGAACGGGAAGTTATTATGCAACCGGTACTTCCATTCCGCATGATTTTTCAAATATTGATTGTCCACAAATTATTGGTATGCAAGCAGGAGAAGTAATGAATGATGGAGTAAATGGAACACCAAGAACTTCTTCAGAAACTCGCCCCAAAAATGTGTATGTGAATTATATAATAAAGTATTAAAGGTATTTGAACGATGATAATTGCATTAATGTGATTATTACGTTAAACAAGATGGAATAAAATTATTGAGGTTTAAGTTAAATAAGTATGAAGGTTTTAGTAATAATTTTAGTCTTAGCGTTTTCAGTTGGTTGGGCGATGGCACAAGCCCCACTAGCTATACCCTTTCAAGGGGCAGTGCGTAATGCAAACAATGTGTTGATTGGCAACAAAACCATTTCGATACGTTTTTCCATTCATAACGGTTTCTCGTTTGGAAATATCATCTATCGCGAATGGCAAACAACGGTTACAAATACGCAGGGGCTATTTGTGCTGAATTTGGGGCAAGGAAACGCAGAAATCGGGCAATTCTCCTCTATCAATTGGAGTGATAGTACCAAGTTTATGCAAGTAGAAATAGACACCACAAATTCTAAAAGTGTTTGGAGAGATATTGGAACGCAGCAAATGTTAAGTGTCCCCTATGCATTGAGTGCAAGTAATGGGGTACCTGTAGGTACAATTGAAGCATTTGGCGGGGATTCAAGTAAAGTGCCACTTGGATGGGCTTTGTGTGATGGAACACCACATGATACTACAGATATAAAATGGAAGGCATTGTATAATATCATTGGTTTTGCTTGGGGTTTTGCCAAAAAAAAGGCACAGTTTAAACTTCCTTTTACAAACGGATTATTTTTAAGAGGAATAGATAACGGACATGGAAATGACCCTGATGCAGGAAGCAGACAGGCTATTGGAGATACCACCTTCTTTGGAAATATTGGTGATAATATTGGTTCTGTACAACAAGATGCATTTAAAATTCATCACCATGATGCAAATTTGAAATTGGGTGCAGAACCTTTAACTGGTGGTGCAAGGGCGTCAACGGCTGCAGGCGGACATGGTGCGGTTTCGCCAAGTTGGATTTCTAGTTCTCTTGTAATTGATGCAGGACAATCAATTGAAACCCGTCCTAAAAATGTCTATGTAAACTATATTATTAAATATTAACAATCATAAATATTTAGCTTGATAAAACTGCTCACGATATTATTCCTGCTGCTTACGCTACAAACAACTGCACAAGATTTGGCAAACTTGGGTCATCAAAAACCCATTGCTATTTCTGGTACGGTTGGCTTGCGGTTAAATGCATATAGAACCAATATTGCCAATCCCTTTTATCCCAACCAAAGTTATACCCTCACAGGCAGCCCTACATTGAGTATCTATGGTATTGCCATTCCCTTTAATTTTTTATATACTAGTCAGCAATTAGCTGTGCTTGGTCAACCCTTTAATCAACTTGGCATAAGTCCTACCTACCACCAATTTACCCTTCATATTGGCTATCGCAATTTCAATTACAGCAAATATGCAATGGGTGGATACCAACTATTTGGATTGGGGGGAGAAATGGATAAAGATAATTGGCATATTGGTTTCTGCTATGGAAGGTTAAAAAATATGGCCATTTTTGCCATCGATTCTAGCAGTTTGCAGCCTCCCTATACATTCACCCGCCATGCAATTGCAGGTAATGTGCGTTATGGAAGTACGAACAAATTCATTGGTTTCAACTTTGTAAAGGCATCAGATAAGGCCAACAGCATTTCGGAGGATACAAAATTACAATTTGGACAGTTGTACTATAACCCTCCTGCTAGTAACCTAGTATTAGATGTACAGAGTAAATTGCCTATCTATACTAAGTTACTCACCTTGGAAACAGAGTCTGCCATCAGTTATTATACCAACGATATCACTTCTTCTTTTAAATTGAATGACAATAAAAGAATGAGGTTGCCTTTAGCACATTTCATCAATAATTTCACCTTGCTAAATGCCACCTCTCATTATTACACTGCCGTTGAAAGTCGATTAAACTATCTAGACAAAAAGGGTTTCAATGCCTATCTGCAATACAAACGGGTAGATCCCAATTATCAATCTATGGGGGTTTATTATACACAAGGGGATTTGCAAAATATCTTAATAGGTGTAGGTGGATACTTCTATAAACGAAAGGTTAGGGTTGAAGGTAGTATCGGTAAGCAAAATGATAACTTAAATAATGTAGGGGCATCACAATCTGTGCGATGGATTGGTTCTTTAAATATGAGCTATATAGGGAAAAAGTTGGGTATTGATGGCAATTACATGAATTATTCAAATAGCCAAATGCCAACAATCAGCCGTTTCGCTGATTCATTAAGGGTTACTCAATCTACAAATACCATCAATATTTGCCCACACTATGTCATTTCAAATAATAAGATATATCAACTCTTCAATTTAATGCTGAGTATCAACGAATCTTTAGACCTCAATTCTTCTCTTAATCAACTTATAAGTAATAATAGAAAATTGACCACCCATAATGCCACAGCTAGCTATAGTATCAATCTTTTGTCACAAAATTTGAGTAGTACAACAAGTGTTGTCTTTACCAAGCTTACCGATCATATAGGCTATATGTATAATAGTATGGGCATTAATACAGGAATTAACAAAGGGTTACTGAAAAAGAAAGTTAATCTAGGATTAAATGGTGGACTCTTTAAAACCTCCCAAGCAAATGGCAGTAGTATCAATCATACTTTATCAATCAACGCAAGTTATTCAATAACAAAAAGATTGGGAACAGATTTTTTGTGCATGTATAACGATGCACCTTGTGTGTCGAGTATCATCAATTTACCTAGTGCAACTAGAGAGTTTCGAACCGAATTAAACTTACATTATACATTTTAAACTTTTTCATCATTAAAATTTACATCATGTTGCTTAAAAGATTGTTTTTTTTCCTAACGCCCTTGTTTATCCTTACAAGTGCTATTTGCCAAGGGGGTAACCAAACTAATGGTGTTATTCCCAATAGTACAAGTACTACCGAGGGGGTCGTTACTAAATTGATTGTGGTACCGCCTTATCCTTCTAGCTTTAGAGAGTTGATGGAAAAACAAGGGAACAGCATACTCATACAAAACTTGAGCAACAATTCTAAGCATTTGTATTTCAACCTTACTTTCTCATCTTTGAGCGGTGATGTAAAAATATTGAGTCAAAAACCTTTACTGTTATTTGACTTAGCTCCAAATTCAACCAAATTGATAGCACTCAATTCAATTGCAGGCTTGTTAAATAGTTCAACAGTTAATTGCAGTGGAATCACTACGTCATCTGCGCTGTCTTACAGTCCTTTACCCGAAGGCTATTATACTCTATGCGTAACGCCATTAAACGTAAATAACAACCAACCCGTCGGTAGAGAAGCTTGTTCTAGTACCATTCCTATGTTTGCTATTGAACCACCTACTCTTAGGCTCAATTCTCCCACTGATAATGATACGGTAATTAATGCACAAATTCAAAGTTTGGTATTTCAATGGAATACCCCCTCTCGTATTGACCCTATTTTGATTAATACGCTAAAAGCCACAATTAAATTGGTTGAAGTACCCGATGGCATGTCTGCAACTCAAGCATTTCAATCTGCCCCAAGTAGAATGATAGCTTATACAATTCAAGGGCAAAACCTGTTTTTTTATGGAACTAATTGTACGCCTTTGGTAAGAGGAAGACGCTATGCAGCTGTAATACAATTAACTGACCCTCAAAATAAATCCTTATTCAGAAATAATGGTACTAGTGAAGTTATAACTTTTGTATACGGAAGAAAGTCGGAAAATGCCATAGAAAACCAAACAAGCCGTTTGCAGGGTTCAGTTAAATGGGCATATAATGCAGAAGAGGAAATACAAAATTTGGGCAATTCTCCTTTAGTCACAAATACTGCTTTAACCGAAAAAAATCAGCAAATATTCAAACCAGCAAAAGAAGGAAAAGTAACCTATCCCTTAGCCAATGCTTTAGTAGAAGTATTTGGGAGTGATATCCCTAATGAGTTAGGGATAGATAAATGCAGGGCTGCAATTGCAAGTGCAAAAACAGATGAATATGGCAATTATGATATGAATTTAATCATGCATCAAGCCATGCAAAAATACAAATATGTAATAGTCGAAATAAGTCATCCTTCAGGTTTATTTAATAAAGTCGTAAAAGTAATTGATTACAGTAAAGTTGAAAATGATTACTCCCTCAACAATACTGTTTTGGTCGGTCAAACCATCGAATTTACTCCAAGAGTGATATTAACAGATGGCACAATCAATAATAAGGTAAGTATTAATATCTTAATGCCAGAAAAACAGTGGGAAAAATATTCCTTACTTTCTGTTGCAGGTCTAGGGAAAGAACTTCATAAGACCTTTTATAATAATCAATACTATTCGGTAATCAGTACATTAAAGAGTGGAGATATCTTCAAACAATTGTTTCAAACTATCAATCCAAATGAACATTATTTAGTGCAAATCAACTATCCCGATAAGCCAAGTGCCTACTATCCTTTAGACCAAGTATTTACCGACGTTAAAGATGTATATAACCAAAAGCCAATCATATCTATCACAAAAAATTTATATTATGATAATGGTAATTCTGCGAGCGGTAAAATATGGTATAACGGAAAAGGGAGAAACAATGTAAAAGTTGAATTAAGCTTTAGGCCTGAGGATGTAATAGGTAACTACGACCCTACAAAAAAGTACATAGCCATCAGCGAATTGTCTGGAAATTATAATTTTATAGGATTACCCACACTTAAACAGGGAACTACAATAAAATATACGATAGAAGATAAAACAATTAATGATTTTCCATTAGAAGGAGAATTGAAAGTTAATAGTCAAGTTAAATGGACAAAAGACTTCACTTTTACAGATGCCAAAGTAGTAATAAAAGGACAAATAATAGATGAAAGTGGTAAAGGAATTGCTAATGCGTTAATTATTGCTCAGGTTTCAAATACATCTTTTTATACCGATAATCAAGGTTATTATAGTCTATCCTTGTCTCAATCTGCTACTAAAGACCAATTGCAAGTCATTGCTGATGAATATGAAGATGCGGCGTTAAATGTAGCCGATTATTACAAGGATAATAAAAAGCATTTATTGTCTTATCTTCATCAAAATGGATTAGAAATTAATATCGGAAAGACAATCTTAAAAAAACATATATCCGATGCGAGTGTGTTGCTGAATGTAATAAAGCTTTTGGATAATAATAATATCCGTAGAGGAACAATGACAATTTCACCGACCAAAGTTGCGGGAAAAGCAATAAAAATCGACCTGTCTAACCTTGATACAGCAGGGTTTAAGTTTAATTATGGTGCCCAATATGATCCCAATGGTTATAATATATCATTTGTCCCACTTCCAGAAGATAAAACTGTTTTAGCACCTGCCTCCTATAAAGTAATGTTGGCAAGTAATTCTGCAAATAAAATGGTTACACTTGCCATAAATGCAACCAAAGTGATTGTAGGTGTTGTTAAAAGCAAAACGGTAACGGGTTCCACTATCTCACAACAATTTATTACCGTAGCAGATCAACCCTATTATGCTATTAGCGATAAAAGTGGTCATTTTCAAATCACTGTTCCTGATAATCTGCCTATAAGATTACAAGCTGCACGAATTGGATATTTAAATTTCGATTCAAGTTATAAGGATGTAAATGATACCATAGTTATGATACCTTCAATAAGTCAGGTGTTTAATACATTATTGGGTTATCCTGCAAATGTAACCTTCATTAAAAAATTAGATAGCATTTCCTATGTTATATCAGGTTATATGAGCGTTGCTAATAATGCTGTATTTAAAGCAACTAGTACAGCAAATATGTATTTTAATAACGTTAAGGTTTCTGTTGATAAATTGACAAATGCAATATTAAAGGATACTATTGTAAACCTTTCTACTAACAGTACTACATTAAATGTATTCGATTTTGCAAATGTTCAAGTTACAGGCATTCAGTTAAAAGCTACTGTTGGCGACATTACAAAGGGATTGTTATCTGGAAAAGTAGTGCTTAATCCAACGATTGCAGCAAATGCAACCCTCGATGTTCCTCCTGCAACCCTTAAATCCATAAATAGTTATATTGATTCGTTACATACAGTTTTTTCATATGCAGATGTAAATAAAGCAATAGATACCGCTTATTCCCTATATTTTACTAGTAAGGGTATGGTAAATGAAACATTAGCCAATATTAATGCAAGTATAAATTTTGACACAGCTAGATTAATAATTGCCGGAATCAAAAATCTTCGTGGAAATTTACAAATAGGAAATGTTCGTCAATTTGTTGCTTCTAATTTGGGACAGATTCCTATTAAAGTAGGAATACTTGGAACTGACTTTAAATTAAATGAATTAACAGTAAACAATGTCTCACAAGTAATATTAGAAGCTGCAATTCAGAAAGTTAGAGCAAGTTTTAATGATGTTCATATAAATGGATTAAATACTCCAAATGCTTCCTTGTGGATGGGTGGTGTAATGAAAATTGCCCAGAAATTATCTAATGATATTCCTTTTGATGCAATGTCTCTAGTCAAAAACCCATTAGGCTATTCTGTATCTACATTAATGAGTATGGCCAATTCAAAAACAATTGGTAAGCTATTTAATGTTAACGGATTCAATTTTCTACCTCAGGGACTATATGCTAATTTTTATTATAGTGCACAGAATGATAGTTATAATTTGAATGTTGCAGGAACGCTCAATATGAGTTCATCTACTAGTAACCCCGCTGCAAAAGTAGTTTCAAAAGCAGTGTTCAGTAATAACAAGGGGGTAGATGTTCAAATGAATTTGCAAACATCTAATTGGGGAGTATTTATTGCAGCTACGCCAAACCAAACTGCAGATTTGGGTATAGCTACAGTAAATATTGGTAGTTTTATGGTTAGTATCGGCTCTAGTGCTTCTATGCCTTCAATGGACTCAATATTGCAAGGGACAAAAAGAACTTCGAGTCAAATATCATTCGATACAACGTTGATAGATGCTTCATCTTCAGATTGGGCTTTAGGAATTTCTGGTTCCATTACTTTTCCTGTCATAAACTCAGCAAATGCAAAGAGCAAATCTGCAGATGGTGGTGGAGCAATCGTCTTATTATCAAATTCAATTGCCAATGGATATCAGGCACAGGTTGATACCTTTTATTTGAATATTACTACGAGTGTTATAACTGTGAATGCTTCGGGTTCAATGGTTTTTACCAAAGAGAAACATGGATTTGATGTAAATGGCAATTTAGTGTTTAATAATATTGGTGATATTGCTGGTTTTGGGGGAGGATTAAAACTTTTCAACTTTGAAATTGGAGGTATCGAATTAGGTATAAGTTTATCTACTAAATTAGAATGGCCATTTGGACCAGTTACCTTTCACTCCTTCGGAGGCGGTTTCGATTTTAATTTTAATTCTAGGAAATTCAGTGTTTTCATAAATGGAGATTTAGGCCCTACTGGTATACCCAAAATTTTAATTGATGTAAACTGTCACTTAAATGTCGAGTCAAGTGCGCAGTGTAATTATTTGCCAATTATAACAGGAGATGGTAGTGTAATTGTTGGTGATGTTATGAATGTTTCCCAAGCAAATATGGTCTTAGATTTATGTCAAAGATATCTAATGGTAACTATCGATTCAGACTATAAGCTACCAGAACCTTTAAGCGATGCAAAGCTAAATAATACTACATTATTATTTGTAGCTGCTCCTAGTGCAGGAATTCCAAATGGTTGCTTTTTCTATCAAAGTTCAATTCATATCAATGTTCCAATAATCAATATAAATGGCGACGCAGGATTTGGAATTGGTTATAATGTGAGCACTTCAAATCCAATTATCCCTAGTTCGTATATGTCACAATTATCAACGTTCGTTGGAAATGGTACTTTAAATGGCTTTTATGTATATGCAATGGCACATCAAGGAACAAGTGGAAATTTTGAGTTTAATGCTGGAGTATTTGATATTTATTTTGGATGGAACGAAAGCGTTAATGTTGGTTTGACATTCTTTGCAAACTTGGATCATGGAGCCACTGTAAATCTTTCTACTTATTTTAATACACATATTGGAGCAAATGCTGGCGTAAGTTTACTTGGCTTTGGTGTTGGACTTGGTGGAAATTTAGATGTTGGTTTTACTTCAAATACAGGTTATAATCAATCAGCTGGATTTTATACTACTGGAACAGGAAATGCAACTTTACAAGTTTATGGAGGTACAAGCGGAGCATCAGGTATTGGTTGTAATAGTTGTAGATTAACATGGGGTAAGTTTAAAGTTTGTTTTTTACGCAAATGTATCTCCGTCCCATACCCTAATGGTGTACAAGCAAAAGCATGTATAGGTGCTGGATTTGATTACGGAGTCCAATCAGGCCAATCGCCTTATGTACATTTTCACTTGTAACAGCCTTTGAAACTAATATTATTATAATGAATTTCAGACACATTTTATTCTTAGCCATTTTTAGTTGGATGACAATTTGTAATGTGATGGGACAGGATAAGAAAGACGATAATATACTTTTACCTGCCTCATCATCATTAGGCAATTTCATCTATTTGTATAATGGAGATGATTTGCAAGATTCTCTTTTGTTAGCTAATACTGATTATTTTGAAATATTGAGAACAAAGCTTACAGGGAACTTTGATAGTACATCTTTAAAAGATATGGAATCAAAGTTATATTTTGTAGGTCAAGCAAGAAGGTCTAAATCAGTAAAGGAATTTAAAAATTTCTTACCTGATAAATTGATAAATGCTATGAAAATAAGTTTAAAGGTAAATTCTGACGAAGCATTTGTTAAAAGGCTAAATACTTTAATCAGGCCAATTGATTTTTTTATGTTTTA
>CANCPA010000073.1 GCA_947379895.1 Chitinophagaceae bacterium
TATTAACTGCAACCATGCTACTGTGAAATCTTACAACTTAGGTCTAATGCCTTGTGATTTTATAAATGACTTTAATTGAAATGAAACTAATAATGCGTTTCTAACAACTTGTCGACTTTTATTGTTGGCAAGAATATTTTACCTAACAACGATTAGTTTACATTGTTCAGTTGTTTTTAAAATAATTTAAAAAACTTTAAGGGCTAATTTTAATCATTTCATTTTTGAAAATTTAAATTCACACAATTTTGAATGATTTTTTCAAAAGGATAATTATATACGTGGTAAATCTGTAATAATTGTTTAAAAGCTGTGTGGTATAAGTTATTTAATAAAACATTGTCAAACAAGATTGAAAATTACTATTGGATAAGTGTATAATACTCCACTTTAGGGTTTTGGGTGGATGGTTAGTTAGTAATATAGTATTCAAGGTATAACTACCTTGAGAAGATGAGCTAATTATTTTACTTTTGGCCGTTTTTAGAATAGAATATGGATTAAACAATTTGAATTATTTGAAGTCCTAATGCTCAAATTTGAAAAGTGCGAATAAGAAGCTTTGATAAACGGAGTATTTTAATGATTTTGAATCATTCAGATTTGTTTAATTAGTCTTGAGAGGTTATTGTTAAGCGAAAATTTAAGATTAGAAATGAAAGAATGATTGTCATGAATTTGATAGTTGAGTTAAGTCAGGTTATTTCATTTGCAATAATCCTTACTTCGCATAATATTTCCTATTTAATTGATTAATTATATTCAATAAAATATAAAAGTGTTGCTTCACTTATTAAAAGAGCTACGAAATGTCTACTGCGTTTAATCAAGTGTAGGCATAAAAATTATAAGTTTATGAAAAGGTTTCTTTTACTTTTTTTAACTGTTTTGTTTATTGGCAATTTTGCTAAGTCACAGTCAAATACATGGGTTGCTCCAGGAAACTATATGGCAGCAACTATTTCGGATGCAAGTTTTATTAATGCAAATTCTGGATGGGTTGTAGGTTCTGGAGGCATTATTTATGCCACAACTAATGGAGGAACTAGTTGGAGTGCACAGTCATCGGGTACAACAAATGCACTGAGTGCAGTTCATTTTGTTAATGCTACACATGGATGGGCTGTAGGTGCTCTTGGAACAATTGTAGCGACTGTAAATGGGGGTACCACTTGGACATCACAATCGTCTGGGTTGAGTGTAACACTAACAGGGGTACATTTTGTAAGTAATACTATAGGTTGGGCTATAGGATCTTCGGGAAATATCCTAGCAACTACTGATGGAGGTTCCACTTGGACGCCGCAAGTGTCTGGTGTTTCAATAGCATTGTCAAGTATTTATTTCGTAAATGCAAATCAAGGATGGGTTTCAGGCGCAGGAGGAAATATTTTATCTACTTCTAATGGAGGAGCTACATGGACTGCACAAGTTACAGGTACAGTTAATGCATTGTCGGGAATTTATTTTATCAATGCAACACAGGGATGGGCAGTGGGTGCAGCAGGTACTATACTGACTACAGCAAATGGTGGTGCAAATTGGACTCGCCAAACCTCAGGGAGTGTAAGTGCCTTAAGTGCATTGCATTTTATTAATGGTACTCAAGGATGGGCTGTAGGTGCTACAGGTACAATGCTGACTACAATTAATGGGGGGACAAGTTGGTCGACTATTGCCTCGGGGACTACAAATGCATTAAGTTTTGTTTATTTTAGTAATGCTAATAAAGGTTTTATTGGAGGAATAAATATTGTATTGTCAACAATAAATGGCGGTACGGCTTGGTCATCAAGTTTAAGTGGGACAACAAGTACTCTTAGATCAGTTTATTTCTTAAACTCAACAATGTGTTGGGCAGCGGGTTCGGGGCCTACAATCATTGCTACTACAAATGGTGGAGCAACTTGGATAAAGCAAACTATACCGACAAAGTCACAAGTTTATGGGATATGTTTTGCTAACGCAAATCAAGGATGGGCTGTTGATTTAATAGGAGAAATTATTAATACAAACAATGGAGGAACAACCTGGACACAACAAACTTCACCTACTACAAATGCATTGACAAGTGTATATTTTATCAGTGCTTCGCAAGGTTGGGCGGTAGGTGCAGGAGGAACAATAGTTACCACATCAAACGGTGGCACAACCTGGACACAACAAACATCTCCGACTGCAAATAATCTGACAGACGTAAATTTCGTAAGTGCCACTCAAGGATGGGCTGTAGGAGCATCAGGCACAATCTTAACCACAAATAATGGAGGTGCAACCTGGGTACAACAAACCTCGCCTGTAACAAATCAACTTAATAGTATATCCATGTATAACGCCACACAAGGTTGGGCAGTGGGTAATAATGGAATAATATTGACTACCAACAATGGAGGAAATTCATGGGCAATTCAAACATCTTCAACGAATAATCAATTGACAAATGTACATTTTGTGAGTGCAAAACAAGGATGGGCAGTTGGAATTACAGGTACAATATTGACTACAAATGATGGTGGGATAACTTGGGTTGTACAATCAACAGGAACTACGCAACCTTTATATGGTGTATCTTTCAATAATGCTACTTTACAAGGTTGTGCAGTAGGTAATGCTGGTACAATTCTATTATACAATCCAAATGATACTGCAATAAAAGCACCTGTAATAGGATCATTCTCACCTACTTCAGTAACAAGTGGCTCGACAGTAACTATTAAAGGAACCTTTTTCACTGGGACAACAGATGTTAGTTTCGGGGGGACTTCGTCATCTTCATTTACCGTTTTAAATGATTCAACTATAACCGCAGTAATAGCAAATGGTTCAAGTGGCGATGTGGTGGTAAAAAACACAATTGGCTCGAATAGTTTGGCAGGGTTTATTTATGGAGGGGCGGCAAAAACGTATACATGGACACGTCCAAGTAATTATATCAACTGCACATTGACGAATGCCAATTTTGTAAATGTTACTCAAGCTTGGGCTGTAGGTTCAAATGGAACAATACTAGCTACAAATGATGGTGGAACGACTTGGGTTTCTCAAGTTTCTGGAAAGACTACAACTTTGAACAGTACCTATTTTTACAGTGCTTTACAAGGTTGTGCTGTAGGTGTTTCAGGTGTAATTCTTACTACTACTGATGGAGGGAAGACTTGGGTGTCAAGAAATTCTGGTATAGGCATTTCTTTAACAAGTACATTTTTTATAAGCCCATCACAGGGTTGGGTGGCTGGTGCAGGAGGCAATATATTAGTTACAGCTGATAGTGGTGCAACCTGGACAGCACAAGCATCAGGTACCACTAATAATCTTACAAAAATTTATTTTATAAACGCTACAATAGGTTGGGCTTTAGGTGCAAATGGTACTATCTTATCAACTACAGACGGAGGAAGTACATGGAATACACAAGTTTCTAATACTATTAATAACCTTACAGGAATTTGCTTTGTAAATGCTAATGTTGGATGGGTTGTAGGAAGTGGCTATCTCCTTACGACTACTAATGGGGGACAAACATGGAATACTAGATCACTTGGCTATTCTTTGTCTACTATATATATGGCTAGTGCAACGAAAGGATGGGGGCTAGGTAATTCAGGATCTATTATCACAACAGCGAATGGGGGCACAACGTGGAAAGTACAAATTACAGGCACAAATTATAATTTAACCGGAATTTATTTTACAGATTCTACGCAAGGTCATGTTGTTGGGTTTACAGGTTCGAATATCACAACAATGAGTACTGTTGATGGAGGTACAAATTGGGCATCACAAGTATTAATTGGGAATACGGCACAGTTAAATAGTGTAAATTTTTCAGATAGTGCAAATGGTTGGACAGTAAGCAGCACAGGAAGTATTTTGAACTCTTCAAATGGTGGGAATACATGGCAGAATCAGACATCTCCTAGTTCTACAATTTTAGGAAGCGTATATTTTGCAAGTCCTACTCAAGGTTGGGCTGTAGGTAGCGGGACAATTAGCAGTAATGTTATTGCAACTTCGAATGGAGGAATAACATGGACTGGGCAAACTTCGCCTGTTACTAATCAATTGTACGGAGTATATTTTATCAATACGTTACAAGGATGGGCAGTTGGTGCATCAGGAACAATTTTAAATACAATAAATGGGGGCGCAACATGGGTTAAGCAGACTTCACCTGTTTTGACACAATTAACAGGTGTCTATTTTATTACTACTACACGTGGTTGGATTGTGGGTACAGGAGGCGTAATTTTGACCACAGCCGACGGTGGTACAAATTGGATCAAACAGACTTCTCCTACAACAAATCAACTTTTGGGAATTAACTTTATTAATGCAAATCAAGGTTGGGCTGTTGGAGGACTAAATGGTGTGAGTGGTACAATTCTTACGACTTCGAATGGAGGTACAACTTGGACCGCTCAAACTTCTGGTACAATTAATCTATTAAACAGTGTACATTTTATCAGTGCTACACAAGGGTGGGTAGTAGGAAATAGTGGAATTATTTTAACAACAACAAACGGCGGGGTTACTTGGGTACCTCAAGCTTCTGGTACTACAAATAATTTGTTAGGTGTAAACTTTAAAGCCTCCACTCAACAAGGGTGGGCAGTTGGAGCAAGCGGTCAAATATTGTTATATAATGCTTCGAATGTATCTGTTGCACCAAAAATTACTTCTTTTTCTCCTGCTATAGCAGCAACAGGAACATCCGTTATTATAAAAGGTACTTCATTCAAGGGTACTACTTCTGTGAGTTTTGGTGGGACAAATGCTAAGTCATTTATTGTTATAAATGATAGCACCATAAATGCAATTGTAGGAAATGGGGCAAGTGGGTTAGTTAGTGTAACAAATGCAGGTGGAACATACAACCTCACAGGGTTTCACTATTTATATTATGTAAATGTTTCATTCAATGTAGATATCACAAACTACTTAAAGGCAGGTAATACTGTAGGAACAAACGGTATAAGGATTGCAGGAGCTTTTGCTTCTTTAGGCGCAAAGTCACTTCCTGATTGGTTACCTACTGCTGCTGCATGTGCAATGACTAAGGGGGCAAGTAACGTGTGGAGTATCAAGGTCTCTATGCCAGATACATCAATAGGTAAATCACTTTTGTACAAATTTGTTAATAATGATTGGGGACAAAATGAAGGTATTGATGTTAGTAACTCGCTGTTAAGTTGTGGCCAATCTGATGGATTCGGTAATGTCAATAGACTGTTTCTATTACCTTCTGCAGACACCACAGTTTCTTATTGTTGGGATCAATGTAGTTCATGTAATATATCTTCATCCTTGCCAAGTATTACGACTTTTACACCCACAGACATAACCGTTAACTCTGCAACTTTAAGTGGTAATCTTACTGCTGCAGGAGGAGATATAGTAAAAATGGACGGAATAGTATATGGAACTTCACCTAATCCGACTACTCTAAATAGTCAATATCATTTTTGGACAAATCCATCTATTGGAGTTTTCAGTTACTCTCAAGCAGGACTATTGCCGAATACTACTTATTATGTTAGGGCATTTGCGGCAAATAGTATCGGAACAACTTATGGAAATCAGCTTGTTTTTAATACGTTAAAACCTTGTCCAAATATTGTTTCTAATACAGTCAATTTGAGTGGATGTACAAGTGTCATTTACAAGGGTATTACTTATACAGTATCAACTTCAATACTTGATACAACTAGGACTTTACAAGGATGTGATAGCATTTACAGCACTGTTAACATAAATATTCTTCAACCTACTTCTTCTTCAACTTCTATTTCAATTTGTGAGGGAGCAACTTATTCTTTTAATGGAACCACCTATAATAAAGCAGGGGTATACATCACTCATTTGAAAAACAGTGTAGGGTGTGATAGTGCTGCAACGTTAGTTTTAACAATTAAGCCAATTAGTACGAGCATTACTAATGCAACAATTTGTGCAGGTGCTACTTACACATTTAATGGGTCTACTTATACAACTGCAGGTAGTTATGTAGTTCATTTAATAAATAGTGTAGGATGTGATAGTAGTGCCACTTTAAATCTTTCAATTAGTTCGTCAAGTGTTAGTACTACTAATGTGAGTCTTTGTCAGGGAGGGAGTTATACATTTAATGGGACTACTTATACAACAGCAGGTAGCTATACGGCACATTTAACAAATAGTGTAGGTTGTGATAGTATTGCAACATTGAATTTATCGACAAAATCACCTAGCACAAGTACAACAAATATTAGTATCTGTCAGGGAGGAAGTTATACATTTAATGGTATTACTTATTCTTTAGCAGGAACATACTTGGCACATTTGACAAATAGTGTTGGTTGTGATAGCGCAGCTACATTAAATCTTTCTATTAAATCAACCTCTTCTAGTACTACTAATATGAGTATTTGTTCAGGAAGTAGTTATACCTTCAACGGTACAACTTATGCAACCGCCGGTGCTTATATTGCACATCTGATAAATAGTGTAGGTTGTGATAGTGCTGCCACACTCAATCTGTCTATTCATTCAACGTCATCAAGTACTACAAACATAAGCATTTGTCTAGGTGGTGGTTATAGCTTTAACGGTACCACTTATACAACTGCCGGTACTTATATTGCTCATTTGACAAATAGTGTAGGCTGCGATAGTGTTGCTACGTTAAATCTGACCATAAAATCACTAAGTACAAGTTCTACTAACATGAGTATCTGTCAAGGTAGTAGTTACACATTTAATGGTACTGATTATAAAACTTCAGGCATTTATATTGCACATTTAACGAATAGTGTGGGTTGTGATAGTGCCGCAACGTTAAATCTTACTATAAAATCATCAAGTACAAGTTCTACTAATATTAGTATCTGTCAAGGTAATAGTTATACATTTAATGGTACTGAATATAAAACGGCAGGCATTTATGTTGCTCATTTAACAAATAGTGTGGGATGTGATAGTACTGTCACATTAAATCTTTCCGTAAAATCTGCTAGTACAAGTATTAGTAATGTTAGTATCTGTCAAGGAGAAAGTTATACATTCAATGGCACAGACTACAATGTATCAGGCACTTATATTGCACATTTAACAAATAGTTTAGGTTGTGATAGTGCCGCAACATTGGTTTTGACTGTCAAAGCAAAGAGTAGCAGTATTACTTATATCACAATCTGCTCACAGAGTAGCTATACGTTTAATGGGATAACCTATACAAAGTCAGGAAGTTATACTGTACATCTACTTAATTCAGTAGGGTGTGATAGTGCCGCAACCCTTATTTTAACGGTCACCTCTACAAATAGTACGACTTATGCAAGTATTTGCAAGGGAAATAATTATTATTTTAATGGAAGCATTTATTCAGTAGAAGGAACTTATACGACACATTTAATGAATAGTGTAGGTTGTGATAGTACTGCGATATTAGTATTGTCTGTCAGTCAACCTTCAACGTCTACTACAGTTGTAAATACTTGTAGTGGTAAGAGTTATTTCTTTAATGGAGTCTATTATTCTTCAACAGGTACCTACATTACTCATCTTGCAAATAGTGCGGGATGTGATAGTGCCGCTACTTTAATATTGACAGTAAATAAGCCTACTTCTTCTATAACCACCGCTTCTATTTGTTCGGGAAGTAGTTATTTCTTTAATGGAACAACTTATTCCAAAACAGGAAACTATACTATTCACTTGCTAAATGCAGGAGGTTGTGATAGTCTTGCAACTCTATCATTAACTGTATTAGCATCTAGTAGTAGTACAACAAATATTAGTATTTGTGAAGGAGATTCATATACTTTTAACGGAACCACCTATACAATTTCGGGTAGTTATACTGAGCATCTGCCAAATGCCGTAGGTTGTGATAGTGCCGCAACCTTGATATTAACCGTTAATCCTTTGACAAATAGCACAACAAATGCAAGTATCTGTTTGGGAAGTTCTTATACGTTTAACGGGACTACTTATTCAAAGGCGGGAAGCTATACTGTGCATCTAAACAATGCTGCAGGTTGTGATAGTGCTGCAACCTTACTGTTAACAATTAATGCTCCTAGCGTGAGTAATACAAATGCTAGTATCTGTGCTGGAAATTCTTATACCTTCAATGGAACTACCTATACTAAGGGAGGGAGTTATATTGTTCACCTAATAAATGCCTTAGGCTGTGATAGTGTTGCTACCTTGAATTTAACCGTAAAGCAAACGACATCTAGTAATACAAATGCAAGTATTTGTTCGGGAAGTTCTTATACTTTCAATGGTTCTACTTACACTCAAGCAGGAAGTTATAGTGCTCATTTAACAAATTCAGTAGGTTGTGATAGTACTGCAACCTTAGTTTTGACCCTAAAATCGACATCTATTAGTACAACAAATGCAAGTATTTGTGCGGGAGGTTCTTATACTTTTAATGGTTCTACCTACTTTCAAGCAGGTAGCTATATTGCGCACTTAACTAATGCTTTAGGATGTGATAGTGCTGCTAGTCTGATATTAACTGTTAAGCCGAATTCTTCAAGCATTACAAATGCAAGTATTTGTTCGAGTAGTACTTATTCATTTAATGGAACAAGTTATAATAAGGCAGGGACATATATAGTGCATCTTATAAATAGTGTAGGATGTGATAGTGCTGCCACTTTAGTCTTGACCGTAAATAACCTGAGTACAAGTGTTACGAAAGCAAATATTTGCACGGGTGGTTCTTATACATTTAATGGATCTACATACTCTCAATCAGGAAGCTACATTGCGCACTTAACTAATGCGATAGGATGCGATAGTGCAGCCACTTTGGTATTGACAGTAAATTTATCTACTTCTAGTACTACAAAAGCAAGTATTTGTGCCGGTGGTTCTTTTACTTTTAATGGTACTACCTACACTCAAGCAGGAAGCTATATTGCTCATTTAACAAATGCGGTAGATTGTGATAGTACTGCAACCTTAGTATTAACTATAATATCGACATCTGCAAGTACAACAAATGCAAGTATATGTGCGGGTAGTAGTTATTTTTTCAATGGAACAACTTATTCTCAGGAAGGCAGTTACTCTGCTCATCTGATAAATTCTGTTGGTTGTGATAGCGTTGCCACTTTAGTTTTAACTGTAAAATCAGCTTCTGTAAGTAGTGTAAATGCAAGTATTTGTTCGGGGGATAGTTATTCGTTCAATGGAAATATTTACAACGCTGCGGGCACTTATACTGTTCATCTTACAAATTCAGTAGGCTGCGATAGTGCTGCGTCTTTGGTACTTACGATCAAGGAAACAAGTGGTTCTGTTACTAATGCAAGTGTTAATTTGGGTGAGAACTATATATTTAATGGCAACACTTATTCTTTGGAAGGTACATATACTGTTCATTTGAGTAATACAGTAGGATGTGATAGTGTTGCTACCTTGATATTGACCGTTAATTCTAATTACACAATTTCAGGTGGTATTAAAAATGCACTCGGTACAATTATACCTTCTGTATCCGTTGGATTAAATGGCAATCAAACAATTACTACAGACGCAAATGGCATGTTTAGTTTTACTGCAGTTGCAAATAGCAATAATAGTATCCTCCCTTCTAAAAATGATGATAAGATAATCGCAAATGGTGTAAACGGAACCGATATTAGTTTAATTCAAAGTCATATTTTGAAAAAGGTAATTTTAAACTCTCCTTATAAGTTAATTGCTGCGGATGTTAATAGCGATGGTTCAGTAAACGGAACCGATATTGCCTTGATTAAGTCATTAATTTTAAAACGTATTACAAAGTTTGCAGGAAATAAATTGTGGTCATTTGTGGACAGCAGTTATATTTTTCCTGTTCCAACTAAACCTTTTCCTTTTAATGAAAGTATTAATATTGCATCTATCAGTTCAAATCAATCAGGAAAGAACTTTATTGGTTTAAAACTCGGCGATGTAAATTACGATTGGAATTCATCAATATTGGGTGCAGGAATTTCTAATTCATCTATTGAATTATTCAATGATAATATTTCGTTTAATAGTGCCACCTCTGAGGTTAGAGTGCCAATTAAGGTAAAGAACTTCAGAAATATAATGGGTATGCAGTACACCCTGAATTTTAATAGTGATGCTTTGGAATTGAAATCTGTGGAGAACAATAACTTAAGTGCAGATTATAATATGGGCTTTGCTTCGGAAGGGAAACTGCCATTATTATGGGTTGATGCTGCAAGTGAGGCGAGGACTTTACCTGATAATACCGTTTTGTTTGAATTGGTATTTAAAAAGAAGGGTAGTTTTTTGCATGAAGATATAAGCCTTTCTTCCGATATTACGGCTATTAATGCATTCGACGGTAATTATAATACAGTAGGAATTAAGAAAGAGGGAGGGGTAATTACAGAGAGTGGATTGATTACAACTAACATAACAGTATATCCTAATCCTGCAAAAGATAATATTACTATTAAGAGTGCACATATTAGTGCCATTCAGGTGATAGATATTTTTGGAAAAGTAGTTAAAACTTCATCATTGAAAGATGCCACAAACCCAATGATTCAGGTCGGTGGTTTAGCCTCAGGTGTTTATCGCATACGAGTGCAGAATACTGAAGGAAGGGAATCTATGTTAAACTTCATAAAAGATTAAGAGTACCGCATAGTCCCTAATCATTTTTTTATCACCTTCCGAGTGAATCAAACTCTCGGGAGGTTTTTGTTTACTGTAAAGTATGAATCACTTCTAGTTGTAGATAAAGACATTAATCTGTGGTTTACACAAAAGCTTTTATACACCACTTTGAGTAAATGTGTTCCAAATTTTGTGTTGATTTTCGGGTTAGTTGTTTCTCCATAAGTGTGTAAAGACCAATTAATTTATATGCAAAGGATATTGTGAATATTTTCTTCATTTATTTATTTTTTGCATAAAATAATCCCCAAAAGCGTGAAAAAAGCTCCTAAAACCATACTTTTTTTCAAAAAAATGTTGTTTTTTATGATAAAGCAGCGTCTCAATGGTTTTTTTGTCTATTTTAGTGGGATTAAATATTCCCAACATGACGGAACAAGCAATGATACAAGGGTGTTTGAGAAGAGATTCTTTATGCCAACGCGAGTTGTACAATCAGTACAGTTCAAAGATGTTACCTGTTTGCTACCGGTATGCAGGTAACAGAGAAGACGCAGAAGATATGTTGCAAGAGGGCTTCATAAAAGTGTTTACTCAGCTACACACATTTGCAGGAAAAGGAGCCTTTGAAGGATGGATTAGACGAATAATGGTACATACTTGTATCAATATTTTGAAGAAGCATAAGAAATTCAGCGATAGCTTAGGTTTAGAATACGCCGAGCAAAATTCAGTAACAGAAGAATCTGTTGCTTCATTAATGCAAGGGCGTCAAGTTTTAGAGTGTATTAGACAATTGCCAACAGGATATCGTACTGTTTTAAATTTATATGCAATTGAAGGATACAGTCACAAGGAAATTGGCGAGTTATTAGAAATTGGAGATAGTACAAGCCGAAGTCAATATACAAGGGCAAAGACGTTACTAGAAAATGTATTGATAAAGAGACAAATTATAAAAGATCCTGCAACAGAGTTGAAATGGTTGGCTTCTTAGTTGAACAAATGTTTAAAGGGTACTATTATATATGAAAGACGAAATGGATTTTGATAATTTAGAAGAGTTTCTACAGTCTGAGGTAAACAACCAAAAAATGTTTCCTTCAGATAGAGTTTGGAACAATATCGCAAAAGAGATTCAGCCCACAAAGTCATGGCCTGCATTGACGGTCATCTCTGCAATTATCGTACTTTCTTTAGGTATCGCCACTTTAATGAATTATCCACCAAAAACTAATCTTCTTTCAAATGTTTATGTTTCAAGTAAACACACTAATTCTAATAGTAAAATAAAAAATAGCACAATTGGAAATATTGGCCTTACTAAACCAAGTAATCTTGTAGTAGCTAGGATGATTCCTTCAGTTAATCAACCAAATAGCCATCAAAACTTAGTTGGAAGTTTATCATCTACGAAGAGTAGTATTAATTTGAAGAAGTTAAAGTACCTACCTTCAATAAACACTACTAATACTACTCCGAAGCAAGAATCGTTAATTTCAACTAGCAAAAGCTTATTTGTAGATACAAAATCGGAAATAGTTACTTCATATTTAAAGGCTGTTCCGGCAGTAAAAATTGTATTTCCTGCTGATGTAAAACAAGGATTTACGACTGTAATAGCACATTCAGCAAGTCAATCAAGGAGTTTTAGCAAGCCAAAACAATCTCATCATATTCAATACGAAATTTACACTACACCTTCTAGTAGTTATAGAACTTTGCAAAATGATCAAGTTCTTAGTCAGATTGAAGCTAGTAATGCATCGAACGTAAATAGTAAGGTAAAACAAAAAGCAGGTTTGGGCACTGAATTGGGCTTAGGTATAAGATATCAATTGGCTAGTAACTTAACTTTTAAAACAGGGTTGCAGTTTAATATCCGACAATACTCTATTGACGCTTATCAAACATCAAATGGGTTAGCATCTATACAAGTTGTTCAGAACAATAAAATTGAAACGCTAGGGATTAATTCTAGTTTTAGCAATAGTAGTGCAGGTGCAGCAGTAACTAGGCTTAATAACAAGCTTTATCAGGTTTCAATCCCTGTTGGAGTAGATTGGACTGTATTTTCGAAGAAGAGAATTGGAATTAATATAGGTGCATCTATTCAACCTACTTATTCATTGAACAGAAATGTGTATATCATCTCTACCGATTACAAATATTATGCAAATGGAGAGACTCTGTTTCGTAAATGGAATATTAATAGCTGTGTAAATGCGGGAATTACCTATCAAACCAAAAATGTAACATTCAGTTTTGGCCCTCAAATAAGGTATCAACATCTATCTACTTTTGTAGATAAATACCCTATTAAGGAGTACAGATTGGATTATGGTATTCGCTTAGGCATGATAAAAACAATAAAATAAAATTTCTCTACTGTTTATTGTACTTCTTTAGATAGTTTTGCGGCATTATGCAAAAATTATTAAGCTACTCTTTTTATTTTCTATTACTATTTATACTTGTTTCGTGTGGGCATAAAAAACCTGCGGAAGTAAAGCCTGCTACATTGATTTTATCTGATGATAGTACTCAATTTTTTGATGTACAGTCTTTTTTTCAATCAGAGATCAAGGATGTAGCGACTACCCCTTATTTTATTTATTCAATAACAACTATTAATGGCAAGCGAAAGGATTCTGTTGCTATATCAAGTGCAGAATTTGAGAAAATTGCGACCCTATTTCTTCAGAAGAACATATCTGATACAAGTGTCAAGAAATACTATAAGGAAAACGTTTTTCGTGATTTAACAACAAAAAGCATAACTATGAGTTATAGTACATTTAATCATAGTTTAGATGTACAAGGTGTTGATGTATTGTTGGATCAAGAAACAAACAAGGTAAATTACGTATTAATTAGGTGTAATGAAATTAAGGCAGACTCTTCTGTAATTACTCAGCTTAATTGGAAAAGAGGGAAGAGTTTCTTGATCAATAAATCAGTGTCACTCAGTAATGGTGAACAGATTTCTATTCAGCAATTTGTATGTTGGAATCAAGAATAATTGATAATGGATATTCGGGTTACTATTAATCTAAATGAATCAATTTAATTATCAAATTTGAGTTTACAATTATCAATTTTTGATTAATAACTCACCTTACGCAAGCTCAAGAATTACTAAAAAATGCTTACCACATTGGCACAAAGAAAACAATTCCTAAGTTAAAAAGTGTTTCACTTTAAGTTCACATAGGATGGAATGTAAAAAAGTGAAACTTTTTCTATGTTTTCTCATCTAAACTAGAAGATGATTCTATGTACCGATTGTGTTTATGTGGTAAATCTTTTAATAATTTTTTATTGATGAGTACAAGAGTTAATAGTTCTCAATTTTCATTACTTATTATAAATTATAAATGACTCAAGAGCAATTTCAGCAATTAGCATCTTCAATACCACATCAGCCTGGCATTTATAAATATTATAATGACAAGAATGTTTTAATATATGTAGGCAAAGCAAAGGATTTGCGGAAGAGGATGAGTTCATATTTTGTAAAGAATTTATCTAGTTTCAAAACGCATGAACTTGTACAACGTATTCATCATTTTGAATTTACAATTGTTGATAGCGAACAAGATGCCTTTTTATTAGAGAATGCACTGATAAAAGAGTATTTGCCTAGATATAACATCCTACTTAAAGATGACAAATCCTACCCCTTCATTGTCATAAAAAAAGAAAATTTTCCACGTATTTATTTTACTCACAAAAGATGGAAAGATGGATCTGAATATCTCGGCCCATTTACATCAAGTCGAAATGTAAGGGACCTTCTTGATTTTATTAAGGAATACATCCCTTTACGTACCTGTAAATTGCCTTTGACAGAATCAAATATTAATAAAGGGAAATTTAAAGTCTGTCTTGAGTATCATTTAGGAAATTGTAAAGGGCCTTGTGAAGGATATCAAACGGTGGCAGATTATAATGAAGGCATTCAGCAAATGAGGGATATGCTTAAAGGGAATTTAAGTCCTGTCATTAACCGTTATAAGGCGATGATGCTTGAGTATGCCGTTAATATGGAGTTTGAGAAGGCGGAGATGATTAGAAAAAAGATCGATCATCTAGAGAATTATCAGGAGAAGAGTGTAGTTGTAAGTAAATATTTGACCAATTTAGATGTCTTTTCTATATTGAAAGATGGCCCTATTGCTTATGTAAACTATTTGATGGTGCAGGCTGGTACAATAGTGCAAACTCACACAGTACAATTGGAAGCACAACTAGATGAGCCGGAAGAAGAAGTTCTTTCTTTTGCCATCATCAATCTGAGACAAAAGTTTAATAGCCTCAGTAATGAGATAATCGTACCATTTAGTATAGAATTACCTGTTGAAGATGTTATTATTACCATTCCAAAGGCAGGAGATAAGAGGAAACTACTTGACTTGTCATTGAAGAACGTTAACTATTTTCAACATGAAATAAAGAAGAAAAAGGTATTACATTTGGAAGGTAAGACAGATTGGGAGAAGAAAAATGTATTGTATGAATTGCAGGAATACCTTCAAATGACTATTGCACCTGTTCATATTGAATGCTTTGATAACTCGAACTTTCAGGGAAGTTATCCTGTAAGTGCAATGGTCTGTTTCAAGGATGGATTACCAAGCAATAAAGACTATCGACACTACAATGTTAAGACCGTAGAAGGGATAAATGACTTTGCTACGATGAAGGAAGTGGTAACAAGACGTTATAAGCGACTAATTGCTGAGGAAAAGAGTCTACCACAATTGGTAATTATTGATGGTGGTAAGGGGCAATTAGGCAGTGCAATGGAGGCAATTAAAGAACTTGATCTGTTGGGAAAGATGGTAGTAGTTGGATTGGCAAAAAATGAAGAAGAAATCTTTTTTCCTGGTGATAGCGAATCGAAGAAACTTCCTTGGGACAGTGATAGCTTGAAATTGATTAGACGAATTAGAGATGAAGTTCATAGATTTGGCATCACCTTTCATCGTAATCAACGCAGTAAAGGAACCTTTAAAAATGAGTTAGAAGCCATAAAGGGGATTGGTGAAGAGACTGCAAATAGCCTACTCAAAGCCTTTAAATCTGTAAAAAATGTAAAGTTGAAAACAGAAGGGGAATTGACCGTGGTAATAGGATCGGCAAAGGCAAAATTAATTACTACTTATTTTGCGGTGGAATCAGAAAAATAAATAATAAAATAGGTACATGAATGAATATATAAATATAGGCAAGCTTGTTGCCACTTTTGGAGTAAATGGAGAAATCATTTTATTGCATAGCTTGGCGAAGAAATTGATCTTTAAAAATGGAGAGGCCATCTTCATTGAACAGGTAAAAGGTAGCTATATTCCTTACTTTGTAACACATTCAAAGGCAAGAACACTCGAAGAGACGAATGTGTCACTTGAAGGAGTCAGTACAAAAGAACAGGCACATCGACTAATATCAAAGCAAGTATGGTTGCTAGATGCAGATTTCAGAAGACTTGCAGGCACAAATAGCCCAATTTCATTATTGGGGTATCAATTATTTAATGAAGGTGATTTTATTGGAAAAGTAGAAGAGGTAATAGAACAACCTCATCAAGTTTTAATTAAAACTACCTATAAAGGCAATGAAGCACTGATTCCTTTGCACGAGGAGACTCTTCAAAAAGTAGACAGAAAGAAAGGCGAAGTACATGTTGTATTGCCTGAAGGATTGTTAGAGATTTATGGGTAGTACTTTGTACATATTAAGTTATAAGTTATAAGTTGTAGGTTATACGTTATACGTATAACTCAAAATTGTTAGTCCTCAAAATGTATGGAGAAACTAATCATTCGTTCTTGAAGCCGATCAAAAACCTGTGAATAAATTGAATTTGTAGGTTGATTCAAGTTAGTTAGTCCATAAGTAAATTTGATTTCAGGAGATATTGTCACAAAAGGCATAAAAAAGTTAAATCCTACACCCGTCTCCAACGAAAAACTACTAGCTTTTTGCTTTATAAATCCATCAGGAGATGCATTACTACTCATATCATAATCGTAGCGAACTCCTCCCAAAGTATAAAAGCGAAAGTTATCTATTCTATCCGAGTTAAACTTAATGTGAATAGGCATTCCAATCAGTGTAGAAGGTAGCTTTTCGGAAAAGGCAGTCCCTTTAGGTGACGTATAATTGATTGTTTTCCCTCCCCCTAACACTAGTTGAGGGTTGATACGTAATTGAAAGTGCTCATTCAATTTCAGTGTGCCTAAAAATCCAAGGGCAATACCACCACCTGCACTTGGAATAGCAGTACTGATGCTATCTTGATGAAGAAATGCCTTTGCTTTAGTTGGACTTATATAAGTAGAATTATAACCAAGTGTAATCCCAAAATAATAAAGCATATTATCATGTTCTTGACGATAAATTTCTTTGTCTTGTGCATAAAGCGTAGTAGAGAAAATAGCAACTATGACAAGTAATAAAATTAAAATTATTTGCTTCCGCAGTAAATGGTACATATTCCTAAAGTTAATGAACGAGAATAAGTTTTTGTAAGTCCTGAATTTTTCATGATAGTTAAAAATGCCTCTCCTTCGGGGAAAGCCTGAACACTATCATTCAAATATTGGTACGCATCTTTGTTTTTAGCGACCATCTTTCCAAATCCTGGTGCAATAATATTCATATAAAGATTATAAAACACCTTAAATAGCACATTTTTAGGTTTTGAGAACTCTAAGATTACCAATTTACCACCTGGCTTAAGCACTCGCCTCATTTCTTCAATTCCTTTAGATAAATTTTGGTAGTTCCGAACCCCGAAAGCTACACTAATTGCATCAAATGTATTTTCATCAAAATTGATACTTTCACTATCTCCCTTTTGTAATTCAATTCTATCTTCCAATCCCTTTGCAGCAATCTTCTTACGGCCTATTTCCAACATGCCTTCACTAATATCGATGCCAATTATTTTTTTAGGCTTAAGCATTTCCATTGTCATCAATGCCACATCAGCTGTGCCTGTTGCAACGTCCAAAATGGTTTGTGGCTGTAATGATGCTAGTTGCTTAATGGCTGTTTTTCTCCACCAAACATCAATTCCCACGCTCAAGAAACGATTTAAAAAATCATATCTGAACGCAATACTATCAAACATATCAGCAACTTGTTGCTTTTTGCTAAGGCTACTATTCTTTAGCGGCACTATACTATCGTGTGCGAATTTATTCATCGTTGCGAAGATATTGTTATTGGCAATTAATACAACTAGTTTTTAGTTAATGTAATAAAATGATTCAATTACACTTTTATTTTTAGCGCAAACTATTCTAGTACAAAAACTATAATCGCTTCTAACAGCATATAAATTGAAAAGTTTAAATTATAAACACGAAAAATTAAATAGTTCAAAAATAATGTAGGTAATAAATAAAGCTACCCTTATATTTGTCGCCCTCAACAAGCAAGGAGAGTTGTCCGAGTGGTTTAAGGAGCACGCCTGGAAAGTGTGTATACGGGAAACTGTATCAAGAGTTCGAATCTCTTATTCTCCGCAAAAAAAAGACGCTATAATCGTAAAAATTATAGCGTCTGTTTTATTTTACTCGTTTTAGGTTAACAATTTGAACATGCCTCAAGTAATATCCATGTGTCATAAACAGCTTACTACTTAATAGGTAATCCCAAATCCTTTTCCATTGGTTTAATATCAGGCTGATGACCACGAAATGCTTTAAACATCGTATTGTAATCTTCTGTATTACCTCTTGATAATATCATATCTCTAAAACGTTGTCCGTTTTCTCTTGTTAGGCCACCATGTTCTTCAAACCATGAATAAGCATCCTCTTCTAGCATTTTGGTCCATTCGTAAGCATAATACCCTGCAGCATATCCATTTCCCCAAATATGTAGGAAATAGGTTGAACGGTAGCGTGTAGGAACTGCCGCAAATGTGAATCCCAATTCTTTTAACGCCTTGTTTTCGAATGCGTCTGCATCCTTTATTTCTTCTGAAGCAGATAAGTTATGCCATTTTAAATCAAGCGAAGCGGCAGCTAGTATCTCAGTTTGGCTATAACCTTTATTAAAGGAGTTGGCTTTCTTAATTTTATCTACTAAGGTTTGAGGTATGCTAGCACCTGTTTTATAATGAACTGCATAATGTTTTAAGACCTTAGTGTCTAATGCCCAATGTTCATTAAATTGAGAAGGGAACTCAACAAAATCCCTTGCTACATTGGTGCCTGACAAAGTAGGATATTTTTGACTCGCAAACAACCCATGTAAACCATGTCCAAATTCATGAAACATTGTTGTTACGTCATCAAAACTAATCAGTGCAGGTTGCCCTGCTGAGGGCTTAGTAAAATTACAAACATTGTAAATCACAGGTTTAGTACCAAGCAAAGTTGATTGACCAACTAAATTATTCATCCAAGCCCCTCCATTTTTATTATCTCTTTTATAATAATCAAAATAAAATAATGCGAATGATTTTCCATCCTTATCGTACACCTCAAACACACGAACGTCTGATTGATAAACTGGAATATCATGACGCTCTTTAAATGTAATGCCGTATAATTGGCTTGCAGCATAAAGAACCCCTTTTTCCAATACCTTGTCTAATTGAAAATAAGGTGTAATTTCACTCTCATCCAAATTATATTTCTCTTTTCTCACCTGTTCTGAATAAAAATCCCAATCCCAAGGCTGAACGTTAAAACCTCCTCCTTGCTTGTTAATTAAGGCTTGAATATCGGCTGCTTCTTCTTTAGCTTTTCCTATTGCAGAGGGTACAAGTTTCGCAAAAAACTGTTCAACAGCCTCTGGCTTTTCTGCCATTTGATCTTGTAAATTCCATGCAGCATAGCTTTGATATCCCAAAAGCTTTGCTTTTTGTGCTCTGATAGTAGCTATTCTGACAATTGTAGAACGAGTATCGTTAGAATCACCTTTTTCTGCCCTCGACCATGATGCTTCAAAGAGTTTTTGACGTGTAGCACGTACTGTAAGAGATGATAGTGGAGGTTGTTGTGTTGTGTTTTTTAAAGGGATTAACCATTTGCCATCCAATTTCTTTGCTTTTGCTCCTTGCGCATAACTGTCCTTTTGAGCTTGTGTTAAGCCTGCTAATTCTGAAGAATCATTTATCACTAAAGCGCCTTCTTTTGCAGCGGCTAATAATTGATTCCCAAATTTTGCTCCTAACGAAGATTCTTCTTCATTAAGTTTTTTAAGGGTACTTTTATCTGCATCAGAAAGCTTGGCACCTGCTTTAATAAATTGTTGGTAATAATATTCCAATAATCTAGATGACTCTTTATCTAAGCCAAGTTTAGCCTTGTTTTTAACAAGCTGTTCTACTCGTTTAAAAAGTTTACCATTCAAGTAAATGGCATCATTCAATGCTGTAAGTTTTGGTGCAATGTATTCTTGCAGGTCTTGCAAAATGGGGTTAGTATTTGCACCTGAAACCAAATTAAAAGCATTATTTGCCCTTGCTAGTAATTGCCCACTTTTTTCCAATGCAACTAATGTATTTGAAAATGTAGCAGGTGCAGGGTTTTCGGCAATGCTTTTAATTTCTTCTAGCTGTTGCCTAATTCCTTCTTCAAGTGCAGGTTGATAATCGGCATCTTTTATTTTGGTAAAATCAGGAACGCCGTAAGGTAGATTACTTGCTTTGCTAAACGGGTTGCTAGCAGGCAAAAGACTCTTAATTTGTGAAGGTTTCGGGTCGCCGGAGGTAAATCCAAATAGTAATGCCATAGATAACACAAAGGGTATTTTAGATAAAATTGACATAAATAATAATTATTAAAGATAAATAAATATAAATGTAGGGGTAAATAGCAAAAGAAGGCAATATGTGGAATAGAAAAGTTAAGATTTTGTGTAAATAATACCTTAAAGAAGATAATAAAACAAGAAAAGATTCGAAAAAAAATCATATCAAGTTGAGACTCTAAATCATTCTTAATTTTTTACAGACTCGTGTCATGATAAACTGTACGGTGTGCCAGAAATTGGAAGGTGTTTAAAAGTGCCATTTTAATAGCTAATAGGCGCATAGTTTCAGGTCATTCATCAGTGCTTATTTCTAACAGTTTAAGGGACATTTGCCAACGCAATTTTTACCCAATCTTACGCGCTCTTCCCGACAACTTACGTGCTGTTGTTTCACCTCTACGTGCTATTTCGCAAGGTATACGTGCTGTTTCGCTAAGGATCATGCCGTAGAGGAGTTGTCTACGCTCTGTTAGCTAAAGGAATAGCACGTAGGGGAGTCGCCACAGCACGTAGACGTGCATTATACGTGCTGCTTTGCTACGAAACAGCGCGTAAAAGTGTCCTATACGCGCTGTTTTTCTTGGCAACAGTGCGTTAGATGCTAACAACAGACTGTAAGATTGAAAAAAGAGCACGTAAGATGCAATAAAATGAGTTTTTGTGTTGATATTGGGTTATATTGATGAACAAAATATAGGATTTTGAATTTAAACTTTGCCTCATAGCGTTACAAATATCACTATCTTTTAGGGCTAAAATTCACAGAATTGGAGCGAATTAATTGGCCAAATCACTACTTAAAAAACGTTAGAATCAGGGGGATATAACACAAAGTAGACTAGGATTGAATGTTAATATGCATGCACATTGAATTTATTAGAAACTTAGTGTGCCATTTTTTCTCATTTTCCTTGTGTTAGAAGCTACTAAGTAGTAACTCTCACAATGTCTAATTGGTTACTAAAATTAAATTTCTGTTATCCATTCTCGTATCAATGCCTTTTAGGTAGGCGAAATTCTGAACACTAGAAAGGTTTCGCTCACAGCGAAGCCTTCTTTAACTAAGCGACATTGATTCTCATTTTCAAAACCTAATTCCCATCCGCAATACTATTCGATTATAGCTTAAATTAAAGCGATTTAAAGTAGTTCCTTGAGGACCGTAATCCCAATAAACATTTTGAGTGTAGGCAAATTTTTTCAAGG
>CANCPA010000074.1 GCA_947379895.1 Chitinophagaceae bacterium
TATGAAAAGACAATTGCAGATGCAAATCGTACTTTGGATAGAAGCATTGAAACCGTTTTTCTGACAGGCGAACCAAAGTATACATCTGTAGCATCTACTATTGTGAGAGATATATTAAAGAATAATGGAGATGCATCGCCTTTTTTGCCTAAGGAAGTAATAGAGTCCTTAAAGAAAGGGTATTTCGAATAAATTCAGAAGATTGTTGATTACTTCAGCATTCTTTTTGCTTGAATCGCATCTATTTTTAGCTGAGAAACTAATGACTCTAGGCCATCGAACTTTATTTCCTTTCTAATAAAGTCGTGTATTTTTACTTGTAATACTTGTTGATAAATATCCTTATTAAAGTCAAAAATATTCACCTCAATAAGTTTCTTCTTTCCATCAATTGTGGGGCGGATTCCTATATTCATCATACCGAAGTAAATATTTTCTTGAGCAGATTTCAAAATAACTGAAACAGCATATACGCCATCTGCGGGAATCAATTTTTCTTCGGTATTAAGTTGAATATTTGCTGTAGGAAAACCAAGTGTACGACCTATTTTATTGCCACTCTCAACTTTGCCTTCAAAGAAATAAGGATATCCTAAAAACTGATTTGCAGTAAAAATATCGCTTTCTAAAAGTGCACTTCTAATTCTTGTACTGCTAATAGTAACCGTATTCAACACTTTTTCATCGATTTCCTTTACATCAAAGCCTAATTCAAGCCCCACTTCTTCTAATAAATGATAATCACCTTTTCTGTTTTTTCCAAATCGATGGTCGTAGCCGATGATGATTGTATGGGGTTTAAAATATTGATAAATGAAGTTTCGACAATATTCATCGGCAGTACTTTCAGCAAATTCTTTTGTAAACGGTATAATCACAAGATGGTCAATACCGGCTTTATCTAATAAGAAAATCTTTTCTTCCATTGTATTTAATAAAGCTACTAATCCACCATAAGCTCCAACAATAGAACGAGGGTGAGGATGAAATGTAATAATTACAGTTTCTCCATTAACTTGACTCGCTGTTTCTTTAAGTTGATTTATAATTTGTTGATGTCCAAGATGAACACCATCAAAAGTGCCAATCGTAATGATTGCGTTTTTGAATTGGGGCAGAGATAATAAGTCCTTGTGTACTTGCATAATGAGTAATTACAAATTTAGGGGAAAGAGTGTTAAAAAGGTGAGTTATGAAAAATGTCTACAGCTAGTATTCATTTGTATTCCCAATTAAACAGAAGAAATCAGAACACATTAAATAAAAAAACGATCAGATCAATCATTTAAAACTTTTATTATTTCCAAACACCTCTACCATATTTCTAAAATTTTCAATCTAAGTTGCATTTAGCATTCAAGTTGACTTAATTGTTGTCAAGACCAAAAACCCGTCAATCATCAATAATAAATTCCCAAATGGGAATGGAATCAAAATAAAGTTTAAAAATGAATTGCGTTGTATTATTCATTTATGTTTTGAAATTGGAATTTCGTAATTAACTTAATTTGCAATGTTGGTTTAGAAAATTCTTAACCCATAAAACACAATTTATGAAAAATCACAATCCCATAAACTTAAATGGGATGTTCCTCTAAAACAAAAAAGCCGAAGCAATTTGAAATGCTTCGGCTTTTAATTTAAACCTTATTATTTTTTAGGAGCAGCAGGTGGAGGAGGTGGTGGTGGCGGACCATCTTTGTGTTGTTGTTTTCTACTTTCCTTCCATTTTTTGAAGCTCTCATCACCAAGAATCTCCTTTATTTTAGCTTCTTGTTGATCTTTTAATTCCTTTCCTTTTGCTTTCTTATCTTCTTCGGTAAGTGCTGCATCTTTTTTTAGATCACGTTGCTTTTTTCCAATTTCTTCAACAGCATCTTTTACTTTTTTAATTTGCTCATCAGATGCACCTGCAGCTTTAAGGGCGGCAGCTTGTTCTTCATCGCGTTTTTGTTTCATCTTTTCACGCTCTTCTTTACTCATTGCAGGTGGTGGAGTTCCTGGCTTAGGGGGAGGTGGTGCATCTTGTGCATTCACGGCTAATACAAATAGTCCTGTAGACAAAAGGACAGCAATCATTTTTTTCATAATTATTCATTTGTTTAATGTAAATTTAAATTATCAAAAGCCACGCCAAATTTATTTAAATGTGCTAATTTTCTTAATAAACATTTGAATGATTATTTATTCTCTACTAGATTAACAATAGCACTATAGAATTTTTTGACATGAACATTTTATGATATTGATATAGATTATTAGGATCTTTAATGATTTTTAGCTTACAAATAGTATTTTTCCATGATTTCTTACTAATTGAAATGTTATTAATAGGATTCCTTTACTATTGCTCAAAGTGAGTTTAATAAACGGGAAATAAATTCAATTAATCTCCGTTTTTAAAACATTTAATGCATTCAGATTGTAATTCTAATGCATGATTGATAAAGTCATCAAAAAAAAGTGCATTATTGCAACCTTTTAGCATCAACCACAAATAAATAAATGAAAATTTTAATTAAGTATCTGTCCCCTTATCGATTGCAACTCACTCTTGCGATGTTCTTGGCCGCAATTAATCAAGTTTTTTCTTTACTCGACCCTACCATTTTTGGCAAGATGATCGACTACTTAAATACTTGTGGAATAGTTGGAAAAAACGGGCATATAATTACTCAAATTGTCGATGACAAAGCATTTCTATCGCATATTGGACTTTTATTAGGCATGTCGATTGGCGTGGCAATGGTTTCGAGAATTGCAAAATCATTTCAAGATTATGTGGTGAATGTTGTTGTACAAAAATTCGGTGCAAAGGTATTTACCGACGGATTAAAGCATTCAATGCGATTACCGTATCAGGACTTTGCCGATCAAAGAAGTGGTGAAACACTTTCGATCTTACAAAAGGTTCGTCAGGACAGTTCTCAATTTATAGGTTACTTTATTAATATTCTTTTCCCAATAGTTGTAGGAATTGTTTTTTTAATGATTGTAACCGTCAAAATTCATTGGAGTTTGATACTAGTTTATTTTGCAGGCATTATTATTCTTGCATTTTTAGTAGGTATTTTAAGTAAAAAGATTAAGACAATTCAAAAAAATATCATCAAGGAAACAGCTTCACTCGCAGGCAGTACTACCGAAAGTTTGCGTAACATTGAGCTCATAAAAAGTTTAGGCCTTACTCAACAAGAAGTAAAACGGCTGAATACAAATACTTACAAAATTTTAGGATTAGAGTTATCGAAGGTGAAAAGAGTTAGAAGTATCGCCTTTTTGCAAGGAACAACAGTACATCTATTGAGAGCAATTATACTTTTTATTCTTTCGTATCTTGTCTTTGGTGGCAAATTAACTTCGGGGCAATTGATTTCAATGCAGTTTTATAGCTTCTTCATATTTGGCCCGTTACAGGAATTAGGCAGTATCATCACTTCATATAGAGAGGCGGAAGCTTCAGTAAACAATTTTGACAAATTGATGAAAAAACCCGTTGAGCCAAAACCATTATCTCCTGTGAAAGTAGGTGAGATTCAACATTTGCGTTTCGACCATATCTCCTTTCAACACCATACAGCTCAATACAAAGCTTTAGAGAATATTAGTTTCACGGTTAATCAAGGAGAAACAATTGCCTTTGTAGGTCCAAGCGGTGCAGGTAAAAGTACGTTAGTAAAATTATTAGTTGGACTCTACAGGGCTGAAGAAGGGATTATCTACTTTAATGAAAAACCAGGTGTTGAAATTGATTTCGACGAATTAAGAGGTCAAATAGGCTTTGTCACACAAGACACACAACTATTTAGTGGCACCATCAAGGAGAATTTATTATTTGCCTCGCCCCAAGCAAGTGAGGCAGATATTTATGATGCATTACACAAGGCTAGTTGCGAAAACTTACTTCAAAGAGCTGAACTTGGGCTTGATACGCTGATTGGAGAGGGAGGCCTAAAGTTGAGTGGTGGCGAAAAACAGCGTCTTTCAATTGCTAGGGCTTTGATTAGAAAGCCTCATCTATTAATATTTGACGAAGCAACTTCTGCCTTAGATTCCTTGACAGAAGAAGCAATTACCAATACAATCAGAACTATTTCTTCAGAAAAGAGTCAAATTACAGTAATGATTGCACATAGGTTGAGCACAATTATGCATGCAGAAAGAATTTATGTCTTGGAAAAAGGACAAATCGTTGAAACAGGTAGTCATAATGAATTACTACAAGAAAAAGGTCTATATTATGCAATGTGGAGACAACAAATTGGTGAAAGAAAAGAGTTATAATATAAAATAATCCATTTTCAATTATCAACTATTTTTGCCTTCATGTACTACATAGTTTATCTTACGTTTTACTCAATCTCATTATTACCATGGTTCATAATTTATGGAATAAGCGATTTGCTATATCTTATAATCTATAAAACCTTCGGGTATAGAAAAAAGGTGGTAATGAATAATTTAATAACTGCATTCCCTGAAAAGACTGAAAAAGAAAGAGTACAAATAGCAAATGAAATGTATCATCAATTAATAGATACATTTTTAGAAACCATAAAGTTATTGTCAATTTCAAAAAAAGAACTTAACAAACGTTTCAAATGCAATTACGAAGTAGTAAATGATTTATTTGAAAGTGGTCAGAATGTACAATTACACGGAGGACATTTTTTTAATTGGGAATACGTAAATCTTGCTTATTGTGCCAACTTGAAATATCCTTTCATTGGAGTTTATCAACCGATGAGCAACAAGAATGTCAACAAAGTAATGTATAAAATGAGGGAGAAATTTGGCACTCATTTGGTATCTGTAAGTAATTTCAATCGTGAATTTATTAAACTCTCAAGAGGGAGATACGTATTGACTTTAGGTGGCGATCAAAATTCGAGCAATATGGAAAACTCCTATTGGTTACCCTTTTTTGGCAAAATGGCTCCTTTTGTTACAGGACCCGAAAGAATGTCTACTGCAAAAAATACAGCAATCGTATTTTCTACTACTTATCGTACTAAAAGAGGCTATTATCAATCCGAATTTAGTCTCTATACTACTGAGCCTAAATTACTTCCAAAAGGAGAAATTACAATTGCGTTTAGAAATTTTTTAGAAGATCAAATAAGACAACGTCCTTCTAATTATCTATGGACTCATAAACGTTGGAAACACCCCTACGATGAAGAGAAGTATAAAGAAATGACATTAGAAACAGCTTAATAAGTTTTATTCTATCAAAACAGAAGTTATAGTGTCTATTTTTAATAATTTATTTTAAAGGTTAATTCATACAATCAAAGTTTTTGAATTGATTCCAATAAAAAATGTACATTGCTTCCTTTAAATTATTAATAACTAACTTTTCTATTGTTTATGAATAAAATAATTGCGTTTTTATTCCTTTGTATAACTTTCAATTCAGCAGTCACTGCACAATACACACAACAAATAACCAATGTTCGAGCACAAGCAAGAATATTTGCTGATGCTACCATAAAAAGGGATTACAATACTGTACTCAAATACACAAACATTGAAGGCTTTCCTCGTGGAAAACTAAATGTCGTTACAATACCAAAAGCCTTGAAGATTCTTCAAACCGTAGACTCTCAAATGATTAAAAATCGTATGGAAATAAAATCAATTAATTTTGGAGAAGTATTGTGCATTGTTAAGGAAGGCTTCGAACTTCAATGTACTATTGCACAAACCACAGAAACAAAAATGCAATTTGGCCGTACTATAACTAAATCTACTTTACTTGGCATTTCTACTGATAATGGAGTTAATTGGAAATTTATTGATGCAACAGGAAGAGATTCAAAAGAAATGAGAAAGCTATTACCAAGATTAAGTAGTCGAGTTATTTTCGCAAACCCTGAGAACCCCAAATTGATACCCGACCCCAAACCATCGAATAATTCAAGTTTAAAGAAATAACAAATACTTTATTATGGATAACAGGAAGGATGATGAAAAAAATGAAAACCTTAATATTACCTCTACACCTACAGTAACAACATTCACCATTCGTGTATATGGCGTATTGATAGACAGTAATCATAGGATTTTAGTTAGTGATGAATTTATCAGAGGGAATTACTTCACTAAATTCCCTGGTGGCGGATTAGAATTTGGAGAGGGTACTAGAGATTGTGTGAAAAGAGAATTTAAAGAAGAGACCGGTCTTGATGTTGAAGTAGCAGAACATATATACACAACAGATTATTATCAGGTTTCTGCCTTTAATAATAGCCAACAAATAATGGCAATTTACTACCACGCAAAGACAACAGAACCTGTAAACTTAGTAACCCAATCTATTCCATTTAATTTCAAACCTGAACAAATTGCAGATCCCAATGGCCAAAGTGAAGTCTTTCGTTGGATAGAATGGAAAAATTTGACCGAAGATTCTGTATCCTTACCAATTGACAAAATTGTAGTTAGGCTGATAAAAGAACAATTTGTAGGCTATGACGAACATAAAGGGTCATTGTAAGCTTTCATTAGCAGGTTTTAGTCCAAGTTACAGGTTTTTGATTATATGATTTAAGTAGTAAATATGGTAAATGCTTTGAGGGAATGGTATAATAGGAATTTCACCGAAGAGAAATATTCTCTTTTTTTAGATACATTAAATAGCAAATATCCAAATGCAATTGATTTTAGAGTAGCTGAAACACCAATTTTCATTGACAAAGCCTTTACCAACAAAATCATTTCAGCCTGTGAAAGCATCATCGATGTTATAATTAACCCTGAATTTGATACACTTGTAAAAGATGCCGTTCCTGAAGGACTTCATGTTCCCGGGAGGAGTGATTACTCCCATTTCATCGCATTTGATTTTGGAATTTGTGAAAATGAACTCGGCGAACTAGAACCACAGCTTGTAGAAATGCAAGGATTTCCTTCTTTGTTTGCCTTTGAAATTTGGCATGATGAAGTACTGAGAAACACTTTCTCTATTCCTGACTCATTTTCACCTTATATAGGTGGTTTTGACAAGGTTTCTTTCCTTAAGCTATTAAACGAAATAATTGTAGATGGCATCCCTATAGAAAGTGTAGTGTTATTAGAATTGTTTCCTGAAAAACAAAAAACAAGAATCGACTTCTATCTTACAAATGAATACTTAGGCATTAAAACAGTCTGTCTTACTGAGGTGATTAAGCAAGGTAAGAACTTATTTTATTCGAAGGATGGGAGATTAATACAAATAAAGAGAATTTATAATCGAGTAGTGTTCGATGAACTATTGCAACAAACAGAGACAGTACAAGACATAGGAAAACTATTTTGGGAAGAACTGAATGTTGAATGGATTCCTCATCCAAAATGGTTTTATCAAATTAGTAAGTACACCATCCCATTCATAAGACATCCCTATGTACCAGAAACTCATTTTTTGAACTTATTGAATGAATTACCTAAAGATTTAGAAAACTATGTTTTAAAACCACTATTCTCATTTGCAGGTCAAGGAGTAATTATCGATTTGACCTTATCAGATTTAGAAAACATTGCTGATCCTAAAAATTGGATATTACAAAGAAAAGTAAAGTATGCTGCTGCAATTAAAACAACTGATGCTCCAGCAAAGGCTGAAATCAGAATCTTTTATTGCTGGAAAAAAGGGGAAAACAGACCAATTCCAACACTTAATTTAACTCGTTTAAGTAAAGGAAAAATGATTGGTGTACGCTATAATGCCGACAAAAAATGGGTGGGAGGAAGCCTATCTTATTTTGAGAAATAACTTAGATGTTATACTACCAAAACAAAAATGTTACGCTATTCACTTATAAAATGTTAGAAAAAATAAAAGGATTTCGCAAAATCATTTTACTGAAACTGCGTAATCCTTTTTTTATTCATTCGTTTCAAAACCTTATACTTAAAACTTTAACCTTACACCTCAAACCTTACACCTTAAGCCTTACACCTCAAGCCTCAAGCCTTACACCTCACTTCCTAAACAAGTGCAATATCAAGTACTTCCTGCATGTGTTTTACATAATGAAATGTCACACCCGAAATAAACGTACTATCAATTTCTTGAACATCCTTTTCGTTTTGCCAACACATGATAATTTCCTTCAACCCTGCACGCTTTGCGGCCAAAACTTTCTCTTTAATACCTCCTACCGGTAATACTTGACCACGTAATGTAATCTCGCCAGTCATAGCCAAATAAGGTTTTACTTTTCTACCAGTAAATGCAGAAGTCAATGAAGTCAGCATTGTAATCCCTGCACTAGGTCCATCTTTAGGAGTTGCCCCTTCAGGTACATGCACATGAATATTCTTTTTTGTGAAGTCATCCTGACTGATACCCCATTTTGATGTATTTGCTTGCAAATAAGTCAAAGCAGTTGTAGCACTCTCCTTCATTACATTACCAAGGTTACCAGTCAATTTCAACTCACCTTTTCCTTCGCTTAAAACAGTTTCAATAAAAAGGATATCACCGCCTACATAAGTCCAAGCTAATCCAACAGTTACACCCGGCATGTTGACTGTTTTATAAATATCGTTGCTATATTTAGCAGATCCTAATATTTTTTCTATATCTCCAGCACTTACTGTCGTATTAAACTTATTTTCCATCACAACCTCTTTGGCATGATAACGCATAATACTTGCCAATTGTCTATCAAGTTCACGCACACCACTCTCTCGAGTATAACTTTCAATAATTTTTTCTAGAATCTTGTCCGACAACTTCAACTTGACCTTTTCCAAGCCATGAGCATTCTTTTGCTTTGGCAATAAATGCCTCTTTGCTATCTCTACTTTCTCTTCAACTGCATATCCACTCAAATCAATTATTTCAAGACGATCTCTTAAAGCAGGTTGTATGTTCTGAATATTATTTGCAGTAGCAATAAATAATACTTTACTCAAATCATATTCAAGCTCAAGATAATTATCGTAGAAGGTATTATTTTGTTCAGGATCTAATACTTCCAATAATGCAGAAGAAGGATCACCTCGGTGGTCACTTCCAATTTTATCTATTTCATCCAAAATCATGACTGGATTAGACGTCTTCGTCTTACGAATATTTTGTAATATCCTTCCAGGCATAGCACCTATATAAGTTTTTCTATGACCTCTAATTTCACTTTCATCATGCAGCCCACCCAAACTTACTCTAACATATTTTCTTCCAACTGCATGAGCAATACTTTTTCCCAATGATGTTTTACCAATACCAGGAGGACCGATAAAACATAAAATCGGACTCTTCATATCTCCCTTCAATTTCAAGACAGCAAGATATTCGAGTATCCTATTTTTAATCTTATGCATCCCATAATGATCTGTATCCAATACTTTTTTCGCATTTTTCAAATCGTAATTATCAGAAGTATATTCTTCCCACGGCAAATCAAGCAATAAATCGAGGTGATTGTAAACGACTGAGTAATCAGGAGTGCTAGGATGCATCCTCTCTAGTTTCTGAACATTTGTATTGAACAAGTTTTTAGCAGCTTCAGGCCATTTTTTAGCCTCAGCTTTCTTCTTCATTTCAGCAATTTCACGCTCATTTGTATCACCACCAAGCTCATCCTTGATACTTTTCAGTTGCTGTTGTAAAAAGTATTCACGTTGTTGTTTATCAATCTCAACTCTTGCACGGTTAGTTACTTTATCCTTCAATTCAGCAAACTGAAGTTCTCTCTGTAAAAGGTGCATTAACTTTTCTGCCCTTTGAGTGATATCGTTTATTTCGAGTAGTTGTTGTTTTTCTACTAACTCAATATTCTGATTACTACTAACAAAATTGATTAAGAAAGTAGGATTCTCTATATTTTTAAGTATGATAGCTGCTTCTGTAGGCAGGTTTGGCGAAAGATGAATAATCTGAGTAGCAAGATCCCGTATACTTCCCATGAAAGCTTCAAAGTTTTCGTGAGTAGGTTTTTCATCTTCTTCAAGTACCCTAATTCTTGCTTTAAAGAAAGGATCATCACTTGTAATCTCTAAAAGCTCAAATCGCTTTTTACCCTGAATGATGATAGTAGTACCACCATCCGGCATTTTTATTAGTTTAATAATCTTAGCTACGGTACCTACACTACATAAATCGGTTGCTTCGGGATTTTCTACATTTGTATCTTTTTGGGCAATAACACCAATTAGCTTGTCTAACTTATAAGCTTCCTGAACTGCTTTAATACTTTTATCACGCCCTACCGTAATCGGCAATACTACACCCGGAAAAAGAACAGTATTTCTTAAAGGAAGAATTGGAATTTCCTCAGGGATAACCATGTTTTTATCTTGGTCACTATCATTTTCATTAATCGGAATTATCGGCATAAAATCCGATTCATCATCACCTTGCAAGTTTAATCTATTTCTATTCATCTTATACTGTTCAAAAGTTAGTCAAAATGTCATCCTATTGCTCAATTAATGCGTAAAATTGAGTTTTGTACAATTTTCAATATTGATGCCACCGACATAATTTATGCAAAGAAGGTACAAATTGGCACACGAATCAAAATTAATATGCCTTTTTGAACATTTTATTGAAAAGATTTGCAAGAAAGAAGGATTTGTTGTAGAGAGGTCTGAATTAAGAAATAGCAATACTTAAAATTTAATCTTTCAAAAGAAAAAAATTTTGTTTGTTCACTTAATACTTAATTCAATTTCTAATTGAATTGAGCAACAATACGCGCCTTATTTATTAATAGGTATTGATTTCATTTCTTATCTATCTATGGAAATTAAATTTTCAGGTAACCCAATATAAAATCTGAAATTAGATTTGAAAAATTAATTTATCTTAACTAAAATTAAATAATAACGGCATTTGTAAAATAGGAAGTTAAACAATGGCATAAAACTAGTTTTCAAATACCACTTCGAAAAATATCTTTAAATTGATAATTCAATAAAATTGAAATAAATTCTTCTTTTTGTACAACAAATCATTACAGATTATATATTTGCTTTTTAACCCTTTTACAGCATGAAAGCTATACATTTTTTTTCAAGAATTACATTTGCCATTATCATTACGTTTGGATTCCTTTGCTTTGCTTTTGCTCAGGATAAACCAATTAAAATTCCAGAAAAAATAACATTAAAAGATTTTTCAATACATAATCTACAAGTTGATAGTAATTCCAATGCATTAGTTTTATTTGATATTGGAAGTACTGAATTTGAAGGTAATACAAAGGGAGATTTCACATTGGTTTATAAGGAAACAAAACGAATTCTAATTAAAAATAGAAACGCTTTTGACTTTGCAACAGTCAAAATCCCAATTTACATGGGTGGCACAAAGTATGAAGAAGAAGAATTTTGTGATTTTCAAGCAGCTACATATAATGTAGAAAATGGACAGATAACTGAAACCAAATTAGATAAAGCTTCCTTGTTTAAAGAAAAATACAATGAATATTATAATATCAAAAAATTCACATTCCCTAACCTAAAAGAGGGTAGTATTATTGAATATAAATTCACTGTAAAATCTCCCTATTATGAGCACTTACGTAATTGGCAATTCCAAGATGAATATCCAACCTTATGGAGTCAATATCAGGTAACTATACCGCCTATGTTTAATTATATCAAGCAACAAAAGGGCAATTTAAAATACACAATCGATAGTATTAGTCACATTTTCAAGAACTATTCAATTGTTGACATTAATAATACTCGTGCATCTGAATTTTACACGGTTTCAGGCAACGCAACTTCTGCAATTTGGGCAATAAAAGAAGTGCCATCCATAAAGAAGGAAGAATTTTGTTCTTCCAATAAAAATTACGTTTCTAAAATTAGCTTCAACTTATATTCAATTAAATTCTCGGATGATTATACAAAGTTCATTATCAAAGATTGGCAAAAAACAACTGCAGATATTTTGAAATTACAAGGTTATCAGTCACTTAATGACAATAATAGCTGGATAAAAGGGGAGTTAGCTACAATCGTCTCTGACAATATTAGTCAACTAGATCAAGCAAAAAAGGTTTTTGCTTACGTCAGAGACAACTTCTCTTGTACTGACCACCATACTTTTAAACCATCCAAAGAAATAAAGCAAACATTTAAATCAAAATCTGGAAATGTAGCTGACATAAACATTTTACTTTTAGCAATGCTGCACAATTTGGGCTTAAAAACCGATCCTGTAATGTTAAGTACTCGAAACAATGGAGTAGCTTATGAAGCAATGCCAATATTAGAAGAATATAATTATGTAATTGCTAGATTAATGCTCGACTCAACAGCCTATTACTTAGATGCATCTCAAAACACGCTTGGCTTTGGCAAGATTCCGATTGAATGCTTAAACGGCACAGGAAGGATTTTAAATGCAAAAAGACCAATATTAGTATCTCTTTCAGCAGATTCTACAACAGAAAAGAGTAGCACATCAGTATATATTTATAATGATTCAATACAGGGTAGTATTGGTACAATTTCAAAAAACTATGGCTACTACTCGTCAATTGATCTGCGTGAAAAAATAGCAACGGAAGGAGAAAAAGGTTTTGCTAAAGAAATTACCAAATCCTACACTTCATTCATCAATACTAGTGATCTGAAAATTGATTCATTAAAATTATATGACGAACCCCTACACATTCAATATGATCTGAAACTAAAATTTGGAGAAGACGATATTGTATATTTAAATCCATTTTTGACTGAAGGAATTATAAAAAACCCATTCGCAGCTACAGATAGAATGTATCCTGTTGAAATGCCCTATACAAGAAACAGTTTGTATTTGTTTACTATGGAAATTCCAAATGGATATACTGTTGATGAATTGCCAAAATCAGCTCGTGCAAACTTGAATGATACGGATGGAGGCATGTTTGAGTATTTGATTGGAAAAAATGCAGAGAAAATACAATTAAGATGTAAACTTATCCTAAATAAGACTTTTTATAGTGCTGAAGACTATTCTTCCCTAAGAGAATTTTTCAGTTACATCATTAAAAAAGAAACAGAACAAATTGTTTTCAAAAAAATAAAACAATAATGAATCTACAATGAACTTTAAAACTTATAATTTGAATAAAATTTTTAAAACTACAATAAATTATATTTAAACAATATTTTACATTTAAAACAATAAATTTAATGAAACCAATCACGTTATGGTTAGCACTTGTGCCCACATTTATATTTGCCCAAAACTATCAAACAACATTTATTCCAGATTCGCTAAAGTCAAATGCGAATGCTATTGTTCGTTTTGAGGAACTCCGAGTAAAAATAAATGACATCGACAAGGCAGTAGTAAAACATAAATGGGCAATTACCATCTTAAATGAAGAGGGAAATAAATTTGCGAATTATTCAAATGGCTATAATAAAACAATCTCTCTATATGATATCTCAGGAAAACTATTTGACAGTGATGGTAAGCTTATTGAAAAAATTAAAAAAAAAGATATAAACGATGTTTCTGCCACTAATGAAGAAACATTATTAGACGATTGGAGAGTGAAATATTTTGAGTTTCATTGTAAAAAATTTCCATATACAGTAGAATTTGAAGATGAAGAAGATTGGAATGGCATCTTCTTTTTACCAAGTTGGCAGCCAGTTAACAGTGAACATCTGTCTGTACAACAAAGTAAATTTATAGTTGAAACCCCCATAAATTATAACTTAAGGTATAAACAAATAAACTATCTTAAAACTGATCCAAATATCGAAATAAATAATAGCTCCCAAATTTATACTTGGGAACTAAGTAACGTTCCTGCTTTAGAAGAAGAAATTTGGCAACCCCCAATTGATCAAGTTACTACTAAAGTGTTAATTGCTCCAACTAAATTTTCTATCGGTGGAATCAATGGAGAAATGAATACATGGAACAACTTTGGAAAATTCATTAACACATTAAGTAAAGACAGAAAGATCTTGCCAGAAAAAATAAAACAGGAAATACATAGCATTACTGATGCATTACACTCAAAGAAGGAAAAGATAGAAGCAGCTTATAATTACTTACAACACAATACAAGGTATATAAGTATACAACTAGGCATAGGTAGTTGGCAGCCCCTTGATGCTAAATTTGTATCCGAGAAAAAATTTGGAGACTGTAAGGCATTGTCCAATTTCATGGTAACTCTCTTAACTGAAGTTGGAATAAGTGCAAATTATGTATTGGTTAAGTCTGGAAAACAGGCTCAAGCAAATTTGTATGAGGACTTCCCCTCTAACTACTTTAATCATGCTATAGTCTGTGTGCCTGATTTAAAAGATACTACATGGTTAGAATGTACTCATCAAACGATAAGTTGTGGGTTTTTAGGAAGTTTTACAGATAATAGAAAGGTTTTAATGTTGACAGATTCAGGTGCGGTAGTTGTTTTCACTCCGAAATACACAGTCGATGACAATATAAAAACAACTTCAATTTCTGCAAAGATTAGCGATGATGGAACATTAATCAGTGAGGTATTTACAAGATATAGTGGAACAAAAGAGGAAAAACCTCACGACATTTTTTATGGAGCAACACAAAAAGAACGAGATTATTATTATAATCATAAGTACGAGTTACCTACCTATTCTGTAGATAATATTAGCTATACAGAGACAAGAGGAAAGATCCCGGTGATAATTGAACACTTAAACATTACCTCCCCAAATTATGGAACAGCTACAGGAAAAAGGCTGTTCATTCAACCAAATATATTAAGTAGAGAAAGAACGTTGCCTAATGACATTGATCGTAAATTCGAAATCATTTATACCGAATCCTATACCGATATAGATAGTATAAAAATAACTATACCTCAGGGATATAGTATAGAATCAAAGCCAAATGATCTTAAAATTGATACCAAATTTGGCAGCTATTCAATTGAATATAAAGTAAAGGATAACAATATCGAATTGATTAGAAAATGTTCAAAGAATGATTTTAGATTACCTGCTTCAGAATATTTAAGCCTCTCTAAATTTTATCAGAAAATGAACAAAGCTGATAATTCAAAAATGGTATTTGTAAAACAACTCTAAAGAAAAATAAGAAAAACTTTAATAAACCTGCTCACATTTGGTAAGTTCAGTTCATTTAAGGACATTAAGCACAAAGAAAAGAATAGAAAAGAATAGCTCTGCGAAATGCTTTTCACTTTAACAGAATGTAAAAAAAGTGCAACTGTTTTCCTATGTTTTCTTATCTAACCTAAAATTAAAAACTATGTGATTATTGTCCCTATGTGGTAAAGCTGTATTAGTTGTTTCAATGTTGAGTTATATAAGTTAACCTATACAACTGCCTTTCTAATTCTAAGCAGTTGTACCAATAAGTCTTCTAATAAATCTAAGCGAAGCATATTTGCCCCATCACTTTTTGCTACTGCTGGATTAGGGTGTGTTTCAATAAATAATCCATCTACTCCTGTTGCTATCGCAGCCTTAGCAATTGTCCCAATTAATTGAGGATTTCCTCCTGTAACTCCGGTTGTCTGATTTGGCTGTTGAAGACTATGCGTGCAGTCCATAATTACAGGAACATTTTGTTCTTTCATCCAAGTGATATTTCTATAATCAACCACTAAATCCTGATAGCCAAAAGTAGTTCCACGCTCAGTCAACATCACTTGACTATTACCAGCTTTCTGAATCTTTTCAACTGCAAACTTCATTGAAGGACCACTTAGGAATTGCCCCTTTTTTACATTAACAATCTTTCCAGTTTCGGCAGCAGCAACTAATAAGTCTGTTTGTCGACAAAGGAATGCAGGTATTTGAAGTATATCAATGTATTTCGAAGCTATAGTGGCCTCTTCCGCAGAATGAACATCAGAAGTTGTAGGAAGTGAATACGTTTGACCTACCTTTTTAATCAAATCCAATCCAGTTTCATCTCCTAATCCAGTAAAAGAGTTCGCACTTGTACGATTAGCCTTTCTATAACTAGCCTTAAACACATAAGGAATCTCCAATCTTTTACAAATTGCAGCCACCTTATCAGCAATTTCCATCACCAACTCCTCTCCTTCTACAACACAAGGACCCGCAATTAGAAAGAAGTTATCGGGGTTATAAGATTGATTCTTAAATAAACCACTTAAATATTCTGGAAGCATATATTTTATTTAAACTATTAATATTGATAAAATACAAAATGAATGACTTCTTTCATTCATCTACAATTATATTATGTTATTACTAGCAGGTATTAACACAAGAAACACAATGATATTAACAAAGAAACACTAGTAATCAAGCCAACTTCATTAACTTAATGAGAGTGTAAATTTGATTAAAAAGCTCTAAATCCATCAAACATCATTTAAAAGCTTGTATAACATAACAGGTCCCGAAACTACAGTATATCACAACTGTAGGTTAAACACATTGTAAACACCTTAAACCTTTTTACCTTAAACATTCCACCTTCTACCTTCTACCTTCTACCTTCTACCTTAAACCTTCTACATTAAACCTTCTACCTTAAACCTTCTACCTTAAACCTTCTACCTTACACCTTACACCTTCCCCCTTCTACCTTAAACCTTCTACCTTACACCTTCCCCCTCTCTTACAAACTAAGTTTCGAAATATCAGAAACAGTCTTACTCTCCAAAATTTGCAAAGTAGCATCGCGTACTTCTTTCATCACTACGTTTAATCCACAATGACGTTCATCACAATTTTTGCATTTTTGGTAGAAATTCAAACTGATGCAAGGCAATAATGCAATAGGTCCTTCAATGAGTCGCATAACTTTCGCTAATCGAACATCCGTAGGTCGCTGATTAAAAAAGTAGCCTCCCCCCTTCCCTTTCTTACTATCCAAAATACCTGCCTTCTTTAATTCTAGCAAAATATTTTCCAAAAACTTTAAGGGTATCCCCTTTTTCTCTGCAATTTCCGCAATTAATACAGGACCTTCTGAGTCCTTTTGTGCCAGATACATCAAGGCTTTAAACGCGTATTGCGTCTTCATTGAAAGCATAATATCAAAAAGTTTAGTGTTGTAAATTATTGACGGTGGAATCAAAAAACCACAATCTCTTTAATAATAATTCAAAAGAAAGATAAATTATTGATAAACTAAAATTATTAATTGATAGTTGATAACTGTTAATTAAAAAACGACAATTTTAACAACATCTATTAACTATTATACAACAATCCTCAATTATCCTATTACCACTCCAGCAAGAGGCGGCAATTGTATCAATAGCTTATAGCATTTCGAGGGCTTATCTACTAATTCAGCTGCAATAGTAGGGTTAAACACATTGCCGCTACCCCAATATTCTTCCGCATCACTATTAAATAGCTCTTTCCAGTTTTTTTTGTTATGAACATAAATAGGCCAATCATTTCTTACTACAGGAGTCATATTTAATATAACCACAACATCATCCTGTGGCTTATTTCCTTTTCGCTTATATACAACAATCCCCTCAGAACGATGATTCAAATCAACCCATTCAAACCCGTCAGTTTTAAATTGCTTTTCATAAAGGGCAGGCGCATTTCGGTATAATGCATTCAATTGCTTTACACAAAATTTCATGCCTCCATGACTAACAAAATTCAACAATTCCCAAGGCAGTTCACTCTTGTAATTCCATTCTGTTGTAGAACCAAACTCATCACCCATGAATAATAATTTTGCTCCGGGATGCGTAAACATATAGGTATATAATAGACGCAGGTTAGCAAATTTCTGCCACTCATCGCCAGGCATCTTATAAATCATCGGACTCTTACCATGTACTACTTCATCATGACTTAATGGCAACATGAAATTTTCGTCCTGAAAATAAACCATGCTAAATGAAAACTTATCTTGCTGAAATTGTCGATATATAGGATCCAATTTAAAATAATCGAGAGTGTCGTGCATCCATCCCATCATCCATTTCATTCCAAATCCAAGTCCGCCTTCAAAAGTAGGTCGACTTACACCCGGCCAATCAGTTGCTTCTTCTGCAATAGTTTGAATATCCGGAAAGTCACGGTACAATGTTTCATTTAAATCCTTAATAAATGCAATAGCTTCAATGTTACCATTTCCTCCAAATTCATTAGGTTCCCATTGCCCCGCATTACGGCTATAATCCAATCGTAGCATACTACTTACTGCATCAACACGAATACCATCCATATGAAACTGATCGCACCAAAAGCGAGCACTACTTATCAAAAAACTCTTAACCTCTCCCCTCTTATAATTAAATATGTAACTATTCCAATCGGGATGATATCCCTTTCTCATGTCCGCATACTCGTAAGTGTGAGTACCATCAAACATGAATAATCCATGTGCATCATAAGGAAAATGCGATGCCACCCAATCGAGAATTACGCCAATTCCCGCCTGATGAAAAGCATCAACTAATGAAGCAAAATCCTGTGGATTCCCAAAACGACTTGTCGGAGCAAAATACCCCGTTCCCTGATATCCCCAACTACCATCAAAAGGATGCTCGTTTATTGGCATTAATTCAACATGAGTAAAGCCCATTTCCTTAACATAAGGAACCAACAATTCAATAGCCTGACTATACGAATTATATATTTCTTCATTATTCTTGTCAGGTCGCATCCAGCTTGCCAAATGCACTTCATAAACACTATAAGGCGCATCTAATGCATTGTTTTTCTTTCGCCCCTTCATCCATTCTTTATCCTGCCATTCATAATCAGTCTGCCATGTAATAGAGGCTGTAAAAGGACGCGTTTCGGCAAAATGAGCAAATGGATCCGCTTTATCAACTGTAATACCCGCAAAACCATGAATATGGTATTTATAAGCCTCCCCTGCTAACAAATTAGGAATGAAGCCTTCCCAAATACCCGATTTATCTAGTCTGACTTTTAACGGATGACTCTCTTTATTCCAATTATTAAAATAGCCCACAACAGTAACGAGTGTTGCATTCGGCGCCCAAACTGCAAAATAAGTTCCGGGTGTATCTAAAACTGTAATTTGCTTATTGCCAAATACCTTATAAAGACTATAATGAGTCCCCCATTGAAAGTTCTGAATATCCTCTTGCGTAAATAAGGAATAATTCCAAACAGATTGTTGACTATCTACAAAATGAACTTCTTCATATTTTTTAGTCTCATTCGCAGTTGATTCATCTTTTTTTGCAACACTTTTTACCGATTTGGCTTTTTTAGGAGCAGGAGTCTCTGTAGATGTCACTTTCTTTTTCGAGGGCATAATATAATTATTTAATATTGTTGTAATGTAGCTTCTTTATCAAAATAAACGGATGTATTAATGGTAAGCACTTTGTAATAATGAAAATAAAAGTAAGGAAACAATCCTGCTTTTGAAGTAAAAGTTGAATATTTAGGATAAATAAAACAATGCTCCTTATTTTTCATGGCAGTAAATGTATAATATATCTAACGAAAAATATCTAGTATCTTAAAAGAAAGATTTTACTATTCTATTTAAACCCAGATTACACAATAGAACGCTATTGCTGAAATATAAAAAGGGCTAAGAACTTCATTTTAGTTCTTAGCCCTTTTTGGTAAACAACCTTATTATTGATACTTAACAAAAAACTGTCTGCGAATAATGGATTCAATCAACCATTTTTATCCTTCAAATCAATTTCTCTAAGGTTTGATTATCGGTATCATTTTAAATATAAAATTATTCGCCACGCCTCTACAAACATTTACCATTAAAGATCCTGTTATATAATCCTTATGAGCAAAAGTCGCTTTTGTTTTGCCTGCCCTAACATTTGGAAATGCAATTAGCCCTTCCTCATTATTCCGCAGGAATCTAACCGAAAATAAAAAACACTTTTTTTATATAGAATCCTTTTCTCAAATACATGTTCACACGGAATGTAGCCAATCCACTGAGAAAATTGATGACTCATCATTTCAACATTCAAACTGTAATCCTCTTCATACATGAGCTAAAGAGCATCTCCATCACTTACTTCAACTCTTTTAATAAGTCTTTTACTCTATTAAAATCTAGATAACGATTATACAGCCAATTTGTCCAATCCTTCATTTCAGTAGAGACATTCTCTTCTAAAACAGCAACGAATGTCTCCAAGTCATATTTTATCAATTTATCTGCAGGACAAGTCTCATTAAAATACTTTTTCAAGGCATTCAATTCAGCAACAGTTGAAGGGTGTTCAGCAGGAGCTAAAATCACATTATATGATTTAGATAAATCATGCTTCATCCTATATTTTTCTGTCAACAAAAAGTTTCTAAAAATCTGCGTACACCCTTTATCAATCTCTATCAGTCCTTCTGTTGTGAAATACCCCGAGTCTTTGGCAGCATAATATTTCTCATCATTTTCAGTCGCCTTATTAGTGCCTAAACTATCGGTATATTTAACCTCAATAGCAATAATATTTTGCCCACCATCCTTATCAGTAAAAAAGATGACGGCATCCATTGCAGATTTGTCATTCGTATAATCGGTTATCGGCAAAGGGATAAATTCGATATCAATCCGTTCCACTGTTGCCACCTTCCAATTAGGAAACAAACAAGCAACAATTGAAGTGGCTTCTTGTTTGTCTCTTTCCAATAGTTGCATTAAGGGAAAAAACAAATTAAAAGTAAGCGGCATACTCGATAATAGATTATTGAATAGCCTATCTTGTTTAATCGTTTCCTCTTTAAGTCTGTTTTCAACTCTTTTACAAGCATAACCAAAAATAGCCTCATCATAAAAGTTGTAATTCTTTACTTCTCCTCCATCTACAATATGACCATATTCTTTTCTAACTTTCTTTTTCTTTGGCTTGCCTTTCTCATCAACACCATCCTGCACATTTACTGTCGTCTCTCCAATCGGCATTTGATGATTTACCCTATACAAGGATTGTAACAAAGCTGCCTTTGTAGTAAAGGCATTACCAGAAGAATATAAATTACCTAATTCGTTTATATGCATTATTTAAGTTTTTAAAATTGATATGTACCATTAAATTTAATGTCGGTCTAAATAATCAACAGATAATTTATTTGCTGACAAATGTAAAGGGTACGTTAGTATATATATTGGTTTAAATAAAAATAAAAGCTACACAATTGGCACTTATAAAGGTAAAAATCAAATCTAGATTTAAAATAAAAGTATGAAATCAAAATTACCGGTTTCTAGTTATGAGATTCAGTTAAGAGAAAATACTTAAGAAAAGCCCCCCTTAAAAAAATAATAATCAGTTTAAGTGTTGATTTAAAACCAAAGTACTTTGCTACAAACCCAAATTACTTTGCCACAAAATCAAAGTACTTTGCTACAAAGTCGATTTACTTACTCGTCTAACC
>CANCPA010000075.1 GCA_947379895.1 Chitinophagaceae bacterium
TTTCTCATTCAAATCTATGTAATTAGCAATACTTGTTGTAGCAGTAGTACTATTAACTTGCAAGGTTAACAGACCATTTAAATCGACGGTATTACCCAATATTACTGTAGTAGCACCTGCATTTGAGGCTGTATTACCTATTGTTATATTACCCAAAGTAAGCGTACCGCTTGCATCGCCCAAGGTAACATTTGTGGCAGAAGTAGCAGTAGCATTCTGAGCGATTATTCTACCAACAGACTGTGATGTAAAAGTTCCAGAAGCGGTAGGAGTTTGTGACAAAGTAAGTGTTGTAGCTCCATCATACCCTGTAACAACAGTTCCTGCAGGAATTCCACTCACAGCAGAAATAGGATAACCAACAACTACACCTGTAGTTGTTGAAGGAGTGGTAATTGTAACAGTGTTACCGCTAGTCCATGTATAACCACCCAAAGCTGTTATATTACCTTGTCCGTTTGGAATATTAAATAGAGTTACATTAGAACCTGCACTTAAAGTTGCAGGAGTAAAACTAATGGTATGAGTTGCTGCATTATAAGCAGTGACCCTTGTTTGCTTGTCAAAGCCTGTAGCATAAATAGGCATATTTACTGAGACATAACTTGGTGCAGACGGTAAAACAATACTTGTTGCACCTGCCGCAAAGGTTACCCCACTCATTTTAAAACCACCACTTGTGTGTGTACCAGCCCCATAAATATTACCTCTTAATGTTAAAGTATACCCTCTATCAGCAAGCGTACCAGCCTGTAAGGTTAAATTCCCTAATACAGTGATACTATTGCCTAGTACTGTACCAACAGTATTATTGACTTTTAAGTCATTATAAACAGTTGATTGTGGAATAGTCTGTAGTGAAGACCCATTGAAAGTAATTGTACCCGTAACAACAGAAGTACTTGTATTACCTAAGGTTAAACTTCCACCAACCAACAAGTTACCAGTTAAGGTTTTTGCACTAGCTATCGTTACATTATTGAAGGATGTTGTTGATGAACCAGTAGAAATTGTTGCAGTTCCATTGAAACTAACTGTTGATGTTCCTGCATTAAAAGTACCATTATCAATAAATGAAGAGGACAAGTTTAAAGTACCACTGTTTGCATTAAGGGTACCACTATTTGTAAAGCTACCAGTTAAAGTGATTGTGCTAGTATTTGCATTAAGCGTACTAGTATTAGAAAAAGTAGATGATAAATTTAAGATTCCACTGTTTGAATTGAAGGTACCATCATTGGTAAAACTACCTGTAACTGCTAAAGTTCCAGAACCAACGTTTACGGTACCGCTATTTGAAAAGGCGGCACTTACTGTCAGGTTATTTCCGTTCATTGACAATGAATTTCCCGCAGAAACTGTCATTGAAGCTACTGTTGGTGATGTTGCAGTTTCTAAAACTATATCGAAACTGCCTGTTTTTGTTACTTGAATATTATCAGTGGTAGCTGGTACGCCTGAAGGACTCCAGTTGTTAGCATCACTCCAGTTTGTACTTGAAGTACCCACCCAAATTTTAGGCAAATTATTGAATGTAATATTGGTATTACCACTTACATCTGTACTATACTGTGAATTTAGAGCAGTAGCATTACTGTTTGTGATGTCCTGAATTGAATTATAAATCAAATTATTGGTTGAACCCGGAGTATAATTAATTAATGCTGCTGATCCATTTGCAGAACTCTTGATTGTCAACAGATTTCCTGATGCACCATTTAAGGTTAAATTACCACTGAAGGCCTGTGTAGCACCTGCGGGTAAAGTTAGGGTTGCAGCCGCAGGAACAGACTTTGTAAAATTCACAAAACTATTGCCCCCTGTTATCGTTTGGTTAGTACCATTAAATACAACTGAACTTGTAGTACCTGCGTTAAAGGTTCCTGCATTGTTCCAATTACCAGTTACATTTAGTGTTGAAGAAGTACCTGTTGTGAAAGTACCGCCTGTTATGGATAAATTTCCACCCACATTTACGGTTGAGGAAGCTGCAGTTGACAAACTACCACTAGTTATAGTTAAATTATAATAGGTAAGTGAAGGAATTATTGATGTAGAAGTATTATAAGATACAGTAGATGTATTTGCATTAAATGTTCCGCTGTTAGTAAATGTAGAGGCGAGTTGTATCGTGCCGCTATTACCATTAATAATCTTACTTGAATTATTAGTCAAAACACCTGCAACAGATAAAATACCTGTACCAACGGTTAATGTTCCGTTATTAGTAACGGTAGAATTAGCAGTTAGGTTATTACCATTTAAGTTTAAAGTGCCTGAATTTACTAGCAGAGCACCTGAAACAGTAATATTACCTCCTAACAAAACTCCTGCGGTATTACTGATAGTTAAGTTTTGGTAAGCAGTGGATGTAGGTATTGTTTGACTGCTACTACCATTAAAAACAATGGAAGATCCAGAACTCAATGTTCCTAAGGTTGGGAATGTGGTATTTGTTAAAGTCAAAGTTGCATTATTAGCCACATCTGTAGTTCCTGTGAGTGTAAACGTAGCAGGGATGGTAAAATTCATTGCACTTGTTCCATCACCAACTATAACTTTAGAATTTGTACCACTCACTACCCAATTAGCTCCAATTGTTGCTGTTGCAGCATTTTTAATGTTATAAATTACATTATCTGTAGTAAAATTTGCAGGCGCAAATCCAGTACCATCTAAATTACTTCCCCAATTAGACAATACATCCAAATTACCTGAACCCTTATAGTAGTATGTAGTAATTGAGTTATTAAGAAATGAATTATTATTAACATTACTTGAACTAATAGCAGCACCTCCAATTGTAACCGTTTTACCAGTTGTAATAAAATTTACTGTATTATAACCATCACCTACCCAAATAGTAGAATTGGTACCAGTTACAGCCCAAGTACTACCAATATATGAGTTGATGTTTAGTGCATTTTTTAGAATAAATACCTGATTATTAGATGTAAAATCTGATGGAGCTGTACCAGTACCATCGTAATTACTACCCCAACTACCAACAGCATCTACATTTCCTGTTCCTTTATAATAAAAGACGGACATATTTGCTGCAACCGTAGGTGCTGCAGTAATTCCTCTAAAAATATCCCTAGAAGTGGTTCCAGTCACAATTACAGTTTCTGTACCACTCATCGTGGCATTATAGGCAGCAGCATCAACTATTTTTACCACACGGGGTACCCCATCTGCCGAAGGTGTGGCATTTACACTACTCCCATTATAAGTAAATTTAGTAGCATATAATGTAAATCCACCACTTTGGGTGGGCTGTGCCGTTACAGAGAAGTAATTATTGGTACTACTTCCAAAACGTCCTGCAGCAGTCCATGCTGCAACTGCAGTGGCTCTATAAAATTTATAAATACCCCCGGTAGTAGCAGTTGACGAATAATAGGTTTGTGAAGATTGAGTTGAAGTTGCAGCTATTGATAATGTTACTGTAGTTGCCGAGCCATTAGCACCTGATAAAGTTGTTCCATCAGGAATACCTGGCCCTGTAAAATAAGCCCCATTCATTGTTGCAGGAGGTGCAGTTGAAAATGTTATTGATGTACTATTATTAGTTACAGATGCAGTTCCAAGTGAAGTAGCGGCTGAAGAATAATAGGCTTGTCCACTTTGTGATGAAGTGGCTGCTTGAGATATGGTTAAGCTTGTAGTACCACCACCACTAACAATAGTAGTTCCATTCGGTATACCAGGACCAGATATATAGTTACCATTTGCAAATCCAGCATTGATAGCTGATAGCGTAACAGTAGTACTACCAGAGGTAACACCATTTGTAGCAGCAGCTTGGGTTGAAGTTGCACCAACTGCCAAATACATTACCTCACCTCCACCACTAAGAGGCTGTACAAGACAAAAACCTCTACTCGCAGCTATATTATTGCCAGTGGTTACGTTTGAAGGGTTGGCAGCTGAGGTTTGTGTAGTAGTGGGTGTTCCAGTAAAATAATTAAGTACGGCATTACTTCTAGAAGTGTACAAATTATTGTCGTACCCGCTAATATTCATTTGTCTAAATCCGTTATTAGTTTGACTTGCCAATATACTAGTGGGTGTACCCGTTCCGTTGATAGGTTGGTACAAAATACCATTTGCACTACTACTAAATGCACTATAATTCATCCACAAGCCTGTTCCATCTGTAACTACACTTTTAGGCGTAAAATTGCTTGTTGGTGAGGTTAGTTCAACAGTTAATACTGTATTTATTGATACAGTAGCGGCTTGAGAAAGTGTAGCCACCTTAGATGTAGAATTATAGGCTGTAATTGTAGTATTTGTTGGGATACCTGAACCTGTAATTTTATATAAACTTGCACTTGTATAATAAGTAACCCCAGCATTTGCACCTGAAGCAGGATTCGAAATAGTTAATGCAGTAGTTCCTCCACCACTTGTTATTGTAGTATTTGCAGGAATATTAGGTCCATAAATATAATTTCCATTTGCAAAGTTGGCATTTACTGCAGTTAAATTTACAGTAGTAAGTGCACCTGCCGCAATAGAAGTTGCAGTACCTGTTGCTGATGTACTACTAAAATTAGGATTAGTATTCAATGTTAAAGATGTACTTGAGGTTGAGGCGGCCGCAGCAGTTAAAAATTGGTAACTCGAACCAGTAAAAGTAGTAGCGGAATTGATAGTACCGTCGTACTTTAAAAAAGCACCTATCCTATTGCCTGTAGCACTAGCTTGACCATATGTTGCAAAACTAGCATATTGACCATTTCCAGAACGCGACATAAATCCATACTCTGTTTCGCCTGTACCAGGCCCCCCTAGATAACAAGGATTATTTGGCGATGTAAGCGTACTTAAATCTTTACTTTGAACTAGATTGCCACCCGGTGTATATTCACGTAAAGAAACAGCAGTTAATCCAGTTGGTATATTTTGTGAAATAACAACAAAATTACCAGGCGTTAATGCACGAATATTCTGCGCATTAGATAAAGAGACTAAACAAAAAAGAAATAAAAAGAGTGTTATTAACTTCTTCATAATTAAAAATTTAAATTGTTGATATGTGTTTGAGTGTATTTAATTTAATAAAAAACTGATTTAATGGCAAGGGCATAGCCTAACTATGTCATTAAAACATAGTAAAATGTCCTTGAAAACGCTATATGGAATCGCTTAAGGTGAAATTTCTACTTCTAATTCCTTTACTTTTCCTTTTTGCCCAACATAACTCGCATTAGAGGAGATGAATGCCACCTTGTACTTACCAGAACTCGTGTAAGGTGGTGGTTGGAAAGAGTTCATCATAGCATCCGTATAAGTTTTTATAATGGAAGTCGGCTTATCTGTCGGTACTCTATTAAGGTATAAATCCTTAGATATTACCCAATCTTCATTGGCTGCACTTGTAGCAGTAGTGCCAGCAAAAGAGAGTTGAGTAGTAGAGACAGACCAATTCTGAGATTTATTTAAGATGTTGACCGCCTTCCAAACAGGATTTAAGGTAGCTACAGTAAAAGTATCGTTCGTAACTCTATTAGTAGAGTCGATTCCTCTAGCATAAAAAGTTAGGTTCAGGTTATTAATTGTCCATTTAGGTTGCGTTACCCCAGTTACAGCCTTATACCTAAAGGCGAAAAATACTGCGCTATCTTTAAAATCACTGACATCTATGTTACTAGAAGGGGTGAATGCCGATGAAGTTCCATCTGAAAGAACGAATCTATTTGTAATGTCAACCCAAGTGGCAGCCATGATACTTGCAGAGTCATATTTGCCATTAAAGTTTTGTGAGACCAATAAAGATAAAGTATTCGCTTGTCCTATATTCTGCAACAAACTTTGGAATTGCAATATTGCCTTCCCTTTAGCTAAAGTTCTATTGTAAAATTCATACCTATTACCTAAAGCTATAGGATAATTAGCTATTTTTTCGCCAGAATAATAGGTAATATTATCAGCGTAACCACTAAACCTGTAGTTTACGTTTTCTCCTAATTTATAATTTATCGAATCTAATGAAACATCAAAAGTCACATTTTCAACCTTTCCTTTGGTACAACCAAATAAGCTTAGCATCGCAATGGAAATAAAACATTTTGCAATACAATTTCTATTAATATTTATTTCTTTCATTACCATCCTGGGTTTTGTTTAGCCAAATTATTTAAAGTAATTTCACTATTAGGAATTGGCAGCAATTGGTACTTTGAAGTAATCCGATTATACACCGTCGCAAATCCTACTTGATAATTATTTTTTATGAAATTTTGTCCCTCGTTCAGCAAGGTTTGTTCATAAATGCCCCACCTAATTAAATCTAATCTTCTTGTAAATTCAAAACATAATTCTCTTGCCCGTTCGTCTTGTATGGCCTTTCTAAAACTCTGCTTATCCGTAATTAAAAAATTAGAATCTGTGGAGGAGGAAGAGTACATCTTTACACAATTAGCTCTTTGTCTAACCAAATTCAAAACGTCGATCGTGGTAAACTCATCACTTGGCCCATTTATTTCATTTTTAGCTTCTGCATACATTAATAATACATCTGCATATCGTAGTATAGGAAAGTTCTGTCCACTAGTTCCTGAAGCTGGCCGAAGAGTTTCATATTTTCGTCTGCACTTACCTGGATTTTTATCAATAACCTTTTGTTTTATTAGTGCTGCAGTTTTATTTAAACTATCTCTTGGAGTCTCCCAGACTGTATTTCCCTTATAATAAAAAGGAGCAATGTTCCAATCTTTCCGGATGTCAGTCGTATCTGTATTATATAAACTTGCAAGAGTATAGGTTACCTTAAACCAATCCAATGTATATCCTACAAATGTATTTGTGCTAGGGCAACTAATACCAGGTGAACCTTGCGAAACCCACGAAGCGGCACGATAGTAAGGAGCTTGTGGAGCAGTGAATTCTGCTTCCCACATCGATTCTTTTAAATCATAGGCATCCTGTGCTACGTTAATCCATATTTGACGATAATCCGGGTTCAAAGAATTTTTATTTGCGTCAATCACTTTTTTAGCCCAAGTTGCAGCATCCTTGTAATGATCTGTGAGTAATAATGGGTATCCAGCCATATATAGATTCACTCTAGCCAAGATTCCTCTAACAACTTGTTTATTAATTCTAACAGGTTGTTGCTGACTCGGATCTACATCATTTACAATTTGTTCTGCTGCTGTCATTTCTGTCAGGATGAAATCATAGACATCTTTTGTTGGGGTGAAGGGGATATTAATTACTAATTTACTAACCAAAGAACTTGTCTTTAAAGGGACATCACCAAAGTTAGACGTTAGAATAAAATAATAGTAAGCCCTCAAAAACCTTGCTTCTGCTCTGTACACCTCACGGGTAGAGTTATCCATTGAAGGCTTGTCAATATTTTCCAAAAAAAGGTTACAGTTATTGACATATCTGAAACACTGACTCCAAAAGGTATTAATAGAAGACTGTGTAGCATCAAATACCAAACTATTCACGCTATTGGTATTGGTAGCAAATAATTCATCGGTAGGGACTCCCCAACCACCCACTACTGTTCCTCCATATATCCCGCTACCATTATCAGTAAATCCCGCATAAAGTCCTAATAATGCACTAGTTGCTTCTGTCGCATTATTATAATAATTTTCTGGAGCGATAACATCCTTGGGAATTTTCTCCAAAAATTTATTACAACCAGTTATTGTAAAGATGACTAATAAGAAAATGATAAATTGTCGCATCGTTATTATTAAATAGATTAGTTAAAAAGTAATGTTCGCTCCAAACGTTATTGTTTTAGCCCTCGGATAAACTGAAAAATCAAAACCAGGAGTCAACGCACTAGGTCTTGCATTTACTTCAGGGTCAAAACCAGAATACTTAGTCCATGTAATCAAATTCTGAGAAGCAAAATAGACTCGGAAATTTTTAAATGCTTTCAATTTCTTAACCCATTTATTTGAAAAATTATAACCAATTGATACAGTCTTCACACGCAAATAGGAACCCTCCTCTACACACCTCGACCAATAATAACTACCAGGATTAGAAGAGTTTGCTTTTGGCATGTCATTCGTTTGGTTTGAAGGACTCCACCTATTCACATAAGACTTATACATGTTTAAGCTAGAGTATGGATTATTTGGGGAACCATTTTCGAAAATTAATCGGTTGGCATTGTAAATGTTATTTCCAAATGACCATTGGAAAAGGACACTCACATCAAAATTATAAAAGGTAAAATTATTATTAAGTCCGCCAAAGTGAATTGGATTTCCCCTGCCAATGACAGTCCGGTCAGCAGCAGTAATTACCCCATCTCCATTCAAATCTTTTAGCTTTACACTCCCAGGTGATGTCGAGGTTGTTCGACTTGGATAACTTGTAGGAATATCTCCCTTGAGTGTGTAAACACCAGTTGGCGACTTGTCAAAATCGGCATATTGATAAACACCATCAGACAGATAACCAAACATCTGCCCAAGAGGCTGACCTACTTTTGCAATATAAAGTGGTGAGGAATTATAACTAGCATTCCAAGCGACCGTTCCATATTTTTCTTCCTCATTTACCCCTAACGCTAAAACTTTATTCTGGTTGAAGGATATATTAAAATTACTTGTCCATGTGAATTTGGAAGTTTTAATATTCACCGTTGATAAGGATATTTCTAAGCCTCTATTTTGTATCTTGCCTATATTCATATAGACATTAGGAAGACCCGCAGAACCAGGCAAGGAAGTATTCAAGATTAAATCCGAAGTTACTTTATTATAAAGGTCAATGCTTACATCTATTCTTCCATCCATGAACTCAGCATCGATACCTATATTACTTTGTTTGGTTGTTTCCCATTTCAAATTCTTATTACCCAAAGATGATAGGCTCGTAAAAGAATTAAATGAATTATTTACTGAGATATATGAATTATTTAGAGAAGAGTAGGTAACATAATCTCCAACCCTATTATTACCTGTTGCACCATATCCGACTCTTAATTTCAAATCTACAAAAGAGGATAACTTACCCATAAACCGTTCTTTAGTAATGCGCCAAGCCGCAGAGAAAGAAGGGAAATATGCCCATCTGTGTTCTTGGCTGAATTTCGATGACCCATCTGCTCTATAAGATGCACTAACCAAATATCTAGTATCATAATCATATTGTACTCTACCAAGGACTGAGACTAAAGTATTTTCACTTGCATTTGTAGAGTAAATCCCAGGCACCCCCTGCCCCAATCCATTTATACCCAAACTTTCATTAGGAATGCTTGTAGCACTCCCACCCTTTGAAAATGATTTTGTGTCTTGTTCAGTTAATCCTGTCAAAATATTAAGATGATGTTTTCTTGCTATTGTCTTATTGTAAGTTAATGTATTTTCATTCGTAAAATTTACGTTCGTACTATTATTGAAACTCCCATTAACACCATTCGGATTTGTAGGGCTTATTCTACCTTTACTCGTTAATGAATTATAAAAATCTTCCTTTACAGTATTGGTTTGACTAAAACCAGCCGAAACCCTAAACTTCAATCCAGCCATAAGCTGATAGTCTAAAAATAAATTTGAAACCAAGTTATAATTATCGTGTTTATGGTATTCATTTTTTGAATTGACTAAAGGATTATAAACACCTGTTGTACTCGCTAAATCCCAATTAGGATCATCAAGATTAATGTTGAGTGAATCAAAATTTCCAGAATATTTAATTGGAATATACCCCCACACACTTGACATTAAATAAGATGTTCCACCCGACAGACCTGACGTTCCACTGCCTGTAGGAGAAACTCCATATTGATTGGTATAAGTGAAAGTGGAATTTAAACCCATTCTAACTTTAGTGGATAAGGTTTGGTCAATATTTATTTTTAATTGATAGCGCTTAAATCCTGAATTAACCATAATCCCTTCCTGATTTGCATAATTTCCTGAAAAATTATATTTTGTTTTTTCATTTCCTCCCCTTACAGCCAAATACCCATTAATAAAAGGAGCAGGAGCTCCAAATACTTTGTCCTGCAAATCAACCCCCTTTACATTTTTATATCTGTTCATTACTTGAGTAACCAAAGAAGTGTCACCGCCTGTACTCTTCAGAAATGTCAGAAATGTGTTAGTAGGATTGAGTTCATACAAGTATTGAATATAATCATAAGGATTCATCAACGGGATACGCTTCGTTATGTTTTGTGTAGAACGATGGGCTTGAAATTCTATAGTCGGTGCCCCTAATTTTCCTTTTTTTGTCGTTATAAGTATTACACCATTTGCTCCTCTCGCCCCATAAATCGCAGTAGCAGAAGCATCCTTTAAAATCTCCATCGACTCAATTTCAGCAGGATTAAGCATGTTGTTATCGGGGTTCTCAATTGGAAAACCATCAATCACATACAATGGTGAATTATCTTGGGTAACAGAATTGTTACCTCGAATAACTATATTAGATGCAGAACCAGGTTGTCCGTCTGGCGAAACAATTGTAACTCCTGCTACCCTACCTGCCAAAGCAGCTTCAAAAGAAACAACAGGTGCTTTTTGCAATTCTGTCATATTCACTTTTGCCGCTGCAACTGTCAAGTCTTTTTTTCTTATTGCACGATCATAACCTATTACAACCACTTCTTCGATAGCTTTTGTAGTTGGTATTAAACTAACAAGTATTTCTTTTTTTCCATCAATAAGCAGTTCAATTCTACTATACCCAATAAAACTAATCCCTAAAACAGCTTTTCCATCCTTTACTCTAATCCGAAATTCTCCTTTGCTATTAGTTTTTGTCTTATTATTTGTTCCATTTTCTACAACTGTTGCACCTTCGAGTGGCATACCATTTTCATCTTTTACGATACCTGTTACAACAAAATCAGGGGGCGATTCATTTATACTTTCTATATTAGATAAGTTATTCTCATTTTCAATATTTGATATTGGTTTTTCCTTAATGACAATATAATTACCTGAGATAGTATATAAAAAACTTTGGTTTTTGAATATCATGCTCAACACTGTATTTATGTCGGCATTTTCAACAGTAATTGATATTGGTTTCATGGAGGAAATATGTTCCCTTGTGTAAACAAAATTATAATTACTCTGACCTTCTATTTCTTTAAACACATAGGGAAGAGTAGCGTTTTTAAGCGAAAGATTAATTTTCTGTGCATACAATTCCCTTCCATTAACAGGTAGGCAACCAATTACAATTAGAAAAATGACAAGCCGCATAATCAAATCAATTTTATTCAGTGACTTATTTTGATGGCACAAATTATTTTCCCGAAAACAATTAGTGTCGAAACAATCGCAAAATTTCATACCTTAGCCAATTCAAACGGTTAATTAAATAAATACATCTTCTTGAAACGAGATTAAAATTTGTTATTTTTAACTGAAATATTGCCGTCTCGTCTGGTACACGAGGCGGTTTTTTATTTCTGATTTAAAACGAATTAATGAGATTAGTATAATAAATTCAAACCTATAATTTTCACATTCAAATGAATCCGAGTAATTCCAGTTTATTTTGAAACAATCACATTATTTCCTTCTATTTTAAAGTGAACAACATCGGTAAGTTCCAATACCTGTAACAATTCTGAAAGATTTTCATGTCTTGAAATCTTGGCAACAAATGAAAAATCAATTGTATCCTTGTATATTACCTTTACATTATAAACCTTTTCCACTTCCTTCATTATCGTAGCTATATCATCTCCATTAAAATAAAACTGTTCATCTTTCCACGCTGTTACCTTTTTCAAATCAACGTCATTGCTTAAATCAAATTTCTTTGCTTTTATTGCAACTTGCTGTCCAGGAGTCAGAATTTGCTTTTCAAGACCCTTATAAACATGAACCGAGCCCTCTAAAAGAGTTACTTTAACCGTATTTTCTTCCGAATAAGCATTTACATTGAAATGGGTACCTAATACTTTTACAATTAAGTCATTATGGGTAACATAAAATGGTTTCAACTTATTTTTTGAAACTTCAAAATAGGCTTCTCCATTTATTGACACTTTCCTTTCCTTTCCAATAAACGAAATCGGGAATGTGATGGAAGAACCGGCGTTCAACCAAACAAAGCTACCATCTGACAATAAAATCTTTTGTAATTTGCTTCCATAGGGAACCGAAAGCGTATTATAGATGAGAGTATCAGTTTCAGTACCAATATAACTTATTAGTCCATTTCTATCCTTTATTACACTCATCTTATTTTGGGTAACGACTAGACCTTCGGTAATATTATTTAAGAATATCTTAGTGCCACCTGCAAGGATGATTGATGACTTATTGCTTTCAGGTGCTTTTACATCATTTTTGTATTTTGATTTATATAGGATAATGTTACTATCATTTGTGCGTTTATTAGTTTGATAAAAAAAATATGTTCCCAGCATCAATATAACAACAGCAGCTGCAACGACGTATTTCATCATTTGTTGCCTTTTATTGATTGACTGATTGATATTATGCACCGAAGAAACTGAATCAGATTCATTAGATGTTCCTTGATTAATCTCCTGCTGAATACTTAACCACAATTCTTGTACTTCAACATTATCAAGAGTTGATTTTATATCCGAATTATTAATCTCCTCCCAATTCATCTTCATCCAATTCCTCACAACAAAATCGTTTTCCGGAGCTAATAACCATACAACTATTTGCTTCCTTTCAGCTGGAGAACACTCATTCAAAAAAAACTTTTTTAATCTATTATTATCCATCGCAAACAATGTTACACACTATATACGTATGAAAAACCTCAAACCCTAGTCTAATAGAAAAAAAATAAAAAATATAAAGACGACTACACTGATTTCTGTTTTTATGAAATATTCTTTCAGAGAGGCTAAAATATCTGTCATATGATATTCTACTGTTTTTACTGAAATTCCCAATTTATCGGCAATTTCCCTATTTGACATTCCTTCATGTCTGCTTAAAATAAAGATTTCTCTTTTTTTGGGTGAGAGTGTTTCGAGTGACTTGGTATAGACTGAATCAAGTTCATGACGGTTTAGGATATCTTCAGCAGAATCTGAAGCAATAAATGACTCATCGTAGTATAATTTATCAGACTTGCTATCAATGGTAATGGTTTCTTTTCGTCGTACATGATCAATTACATTACGATAAGCAATCGTAAATACAAAGGCCTTAAAAGATTTTGACAAATCAATGGTTTCTTTCTTTTCCCAAATTTTAATAAAAGTAAGCTGAACAATATCCTTAACTTGTTCCTTATCTTGAATGTAAGTGGAAACAAACCGATGAAGTTTATGAATGTATAATTCATAAATCTCTTTCAATGCAAGATGGTCTGCATTTTTAAGACGGCTAAGTATCTCCCTTTCATTCAGCATTGTTCAAATGTAATGGAAATTTAACAAAACGAGATTTTAGTAATATATATAAACGGTTTTAGATAAAAGTTAAACACTATAAAGGCCCTAATTTTTTAAGGAGTGGTCATTTCATCCTGTAAAAATTACACCAAAACGACCTTTTTAAACCATTTATTTCAATGAAACCCTTTGATATTATATATTCTACATTTACTGAGAATGCCTATATTCCTGTTTTGTCCGTTTAAAAACTCTTTTAGTTCTGTTATTTCAATATGATAATCTATTAATGGTTTGTCGTCCATGAACTTACTATTTTCTGATGAATTTATATCATTTGCTTGGTCGCGAAATTCGTCATAACATAGGCATCAACTCAGAAGCCTTTTGCTTAATCTCATCTATGATTTCTGCATAAATCTGTGTGACTGCAATACTTGAGTGACCTAGTAATTTTGATACCGTATAAAGCGAAATGCCATGCGTTAATGCCATTGTAGCAAATGTATGGCGACCTACGTGAATATGAACATTTTTATCAATATTAGCCAAGCCAGCAATTTTTTTAATACAAACCCCTATGTTTCGTTTGGAACCAACATGTGCAAAGACAAATTCATTCCCTCGGTACCTTGTCCCTTCCTGAAATAGCTTGATAGTCTCTAGCAATGCTAAAGCCTGTTTAGACAATGGAAAGTAGTAGGTGATGGAATCCTTTTGTTTCTTTTGAGAGTAGGTAAGTGTGCCATCCTTGATATCGTTCCATTTAAGTTTCAAAAGGTCACTTTCCCGAAGATCAGTGAAACAAGAAAATAGGAAGAGGTCTTTTATATCTGACCGCTTTAAACTTACCGCCTGAAATCTTCTCAATTCTTCAAGAGTAAGATATTCAATCTTCTTTTGCTTTTTTGAAGGAATATCTCCACCTTTTCCCCTTTTCAGATAATTAAATGGATTAGCTGCGATAATTTCATCAACAACTGCCAAGTTTAGTATGATATTCTTTTTTGAAAGATAAAGTCTAACGGAGGTGGTGCTTAATTTTTGATTTTGCAAGTAATCTATAAATTCCTTTTTGTTGAATTTTAGCAAGTGTTGTAAAGCATCGTGAAAGGTGGAATGAGACTTAATCCTGTAATAGGCTATAAAGTCCTGTTTGTTCTGTTTTGGGTTGAAACCTGCTGAACTCTCCTTTACCAACAATAGCCGCTTTAAACGTATTGTGTCAGCTAATTCCCAACTATCCTTATCTTGTTTTAAAATATTCTTGTTTTAAGGTTTAGTATAATCCTTAGATACATACAACTTGAGATTTTCGTTATGGCGATTACCTTCATTATAAATGTCAAGATAGAGGGAATTACATGTATGAAAAGCAGAGATAGTATAAGTGAATCGAAAAGAAATAATTCAAAAAAAATGGAATAATTGTGCTAATTTTCAGGAAATACCTTAACGAATCTATTTTGTTTTGAGTGTAGTTTTGAATGATTGATACATGGTTGAATCCATGAAGACGTAATTTAAAAGATTGATTTTCCAGAATTATTCAATTTGAGAAGTACATTTGCTCACAAATTTGGTTTATTTTATTGAGCTTCAAGCCCCAAAAGAATGAACCAAGCTCCCTTTGATTATTTTTATCATTACTCATCTCAGGTGATAAAGTTATTTTATAACAATATTAACAGTCGATTTCTGAGTTCAAAAAAAAGCAACAATTTGTTTTTATTTTGTCCCTTAAATAAATTAATTATGATAAAAGATATTGATTTTCAAATTATTATTCTGTAATTATATATATCTTCGAGTTAGAACCCATCATTTAACTCCTAATTGATAATTCCTTATCGTTAAGTTAAGGAAGGTTTCGCTTTGAGCGAAGCCTTCCTTTTGTTTCAGAATTAGCATAACTTAACCACATTGACAGTAATTCGTAATTCTTTTGCCACTCCCCCTCTCCGCTGTCATGCCGTAGGCATCTCCCCACATAATATTTCTCCTAAAAACAGGAATCGGATGAAATGTAAAAATTTGTTGTTTCAAAAAAACGGTAACCTTGTAAGTGTTTCAAGTGTGGGACTACGATAAAACGGACTTCCACAAAAACATTAATTTATCAACTATTAAAAAATAATTTCATCAGAAAAGATATTTGGAAATTTATTCGACGCCATTGAGATAACCGTACTTCGTTTGCTAATTTTTGCCAAAAAATCACTAACGAGTTTAAGATAAATCAACGTTTCACTGCTTCAAGTATGTGTCAATTAATGTTTTAAATTAAATATACTCTTATCAAAAAGGTTTGAATTATGTTTGACATTACAGTTACTACTCCACAAGCGACATCCTTTCGGCACAGTAGCGAAGGGAAAGAATGACATGTGTGAGGGGGGAAGTAAACACATTGGCAGACAAAATAAAGTAAAACCAGCTTGTTTGCGTTGATATTAGTCTCATCGGTACAAACTAACTAAGAAGAAGAAAAGACAGAATGAGTTTTAGACTTAATTTGTATGATATCTTAATCTGAAGCCTAAGGTTTTGAGCTACCTTTTTTTCCGCTTGTATATTCTCGATAAAGAATTACCCAAATCAACACTAATCCAGACACCGTTGAAAAAATCGACACTCTTGTATTTGTATCTCTACTATTATCGCTAATAACACCTGTAATTACGTCAAATTCTAAGCCGATGACAAAGCCAATAAATAATAGTATAATACCAAGACTTATTCTTATAATTTTCGAATTATTTTTCATTATTACCTTTTAAAATATGTATCAATAATTCCAGAAAATGACAATATCCTGAAATTATCAGATTTTATTTTTCCCATTTCTAGCAAGTAATCCCAAAACAAGACCTATTAGGCAAAAATCAATACCTAATTCTTTTAAATTTATTGAAATTCCAAATTTCAACTTCATATCCAATAAGTATGTAATAAAAAGTAAAATACTTAGACTTGATAACAGAATTGAACATCTTTCGAAAACTTTGTAATATTTTTTAATCATTTTTTCAATTTTAAACATTTTTCCTATAATCAGTATTGGCTATGTGTTACTAGCAAGCATTTTAAAAAGTAGTCTTGAAACTATTAAAAATATAAAAATGGCTGTAAAAATTGCCTGTATGGCATCCCTCAAATACGATTAACATTAAAGTTCCTCTCACATAAATCACATACTATTTTAATTACAATTAATGTGTTATTTAATTCTTGTACCCTTCTTCCATACTGATTCTATTTCATAAATTTTTTTCATATCATTGAGCAAATCACCATTAATCAAAACAAAGTCAGCAGATAAACCTTCCTTAATTATTCCTTTATCTTTTATTTTAAATGCTTTGGAAGGATTAATAGTGGCTGATTTCAACACATCTATTGTGGTCATTCCTGCTCTCGCGTAAAGTTCTAGTTCTTTGTAAAAATCAGTAGTAAAATTCAAATTATCTGCTGGAGAGTCAGAACCTGCTACAATTGTTATTCCTGCTTTGTATAGTCGTCCTATTTCATTTATCATTTGCTCTTCTGTTAAAGTATAACTTTTAGGATTTAATTGCTTTTTTATTGAAACATGTACTAATAATGTTGGAATAATGTAAAAATTTCTTTGTTCCCATTTTTTGAGTTCATTATTTGTAATTAAGCTATCAAACCAAGCATGTGCTATAATGTCTGCACCATGTTTGAATTCATAGCAAGCGTCCTTCAATAATTCTGAATGCACTACTGCCATTAACTTTTCCTTATGAGCCTCTGAAATTAATTTATCAAATATTGAATCACTAAATTTTTCAGGTAATCTTGAATCTTGATATATTTTTATGAAGTCTACTTTGCTTTTAATTCTATCTGCAATAAAAAGCTCTACTCCTTTTTTGGTTAGCGGGGCCCAAGGGTTTGTCTTTTGAATATAGTGTTTAATTACGGCATTAGGCATATCTGCACCAATACCTGCAGTATAATAGTTAGCATAATTTGCTTTTTCACCAAGAACTTTAAATACAGGTATTGAATCTTCATCTATCCGCAATAAATCAAAAACCGTCAATATTCCAGCCCTTGCCGCATCATTCAAATCTCGTCTGCTTTGTGGATGCGTATGTGCATTAATTAAACCTGGAATAATAGTTTTATTATGGCCTGAAATTAAATAATTGTACTTGCCATCAATTTTAGTTTTAAACGTATCAATTTGTGCAATTAATCCATCCTTAACATAAACATTAGCATGTTCAAAAACATTGTTCCCATCAAATAACTTAACATTTTCAATTACAAAATCAAAATTCCTATTTTGAAAACAGCTTATGCATCCAAGTAAAACTCCACTTAGAAAAATTGAGATGATTTTTATTTTTTTTATAATTTCAAATCCATCATTAACTGCGTCATTCAATACCTTTTCTACTTTTAGTTTTAATTTTTTTCTTGACCAAAATTCAGATACTGACACTACTGTGTATTTCTTCATTTTTAAATTTTTAAATCCTACTCGTAAGGCTTTTCAGATACGCCTGTAATCAGTTAAAGCAGTGAAATACTCTTAATTAATATGAAAAAAGAGATTTAGTGGGTTAAACATTTATAACAAATTATTTACTGAGTGTTATATATGCCATAGGAATAGCACCCCAATTAGCAAATGATACTGCAACAATTTCAAATCCATCATTAACAGCGTCATTCAATACTTTTTCTACTTTTAGTTTTAATCTTTTTCTTGACCAAAATTCAGATACTGACACTACTGTGTATCTCTTCATTTTTTAATTTTTAAAATCCTACTCGTAAGGCTTTTCAGATACGCCCCGTTTTTTTTAGTGGTCGCTAGTCTCCACCTATTCCGAAATAATTTATTTTACGTTTGATTCTACATGTAATGATTCATCCCAAGCCAACGATTCTTTTGCATTTAATTTCAAAGGCTTCCTTTAATCTATTTCACTACATTGCTACTGCAATATTCCTATTTATTCAGCCCTACATTAGTTACAATCTTTATATGAGAAGGGCTATTATCCAAAATGATTAGATTTCCCTGTCCATCAATTGCAATTTTTGAAGGGCGTGAAAGTTGAGCCAATGTAGCAATTCCACCGTCACCATTTAAGTTTTTGGTCAATAGCAATGACTTGCCTTTCCTTGTTATTTTAAGATTAACATTATCAATATCCCAATCGCTATATCCTTCTCTCCCATTACCCACAATAGTACTGATTATACCCCTACTGTTTACTTTTCTTATTATATTATTGAGGCTATCAGAACTCCATCCTGTAGATTCTGATGAAAAATACAAATTACCAAGTTTATCTAAACAAATATTAATAAAGCTTTCTGGACCCAAATTATTAGTAGTTATACTTCCACTTGTAGCTAATTTACCATCTAAAGCTATAGTATTCTCATTATCCATTTTAATATAGGTGACAACTTTACCTTCTAAATCCCTAACTGGTATCATCTTCATAATACTCTTTCCATTTCCTGCAATTTTACTAACTACACCATTTTTATCAATTTGTAGAATCCAATTATTACCACCAACATACAAATTATGTTGATTGTCTAATTTAATGCAATTAAAAGAATAATAAAGTGAATGATTCCCATTCAAAAACTTCTTAAACGCTGAAGAATCAACTATTGTAGTGATTTTGCCATTACTGTCTATCTTTTTAATAAAAGCGTTTTCAGCAACATACAAGTTATTTCCATCATCAACAGCAAAGCAAATAATATCTTTAATTTTTGAAGAAATAGGAATTGTGCTTAAAATGCCATGTTCATTTATTTTCCTTATTTTCTGAATACTAATTATACTTTTCTCTTTCGTATTTGGAACATTCATACTATCCAATTTTATGGTAGAAAAATAAATATTGCCTTTAGTATCCACGACAATATTTTTTAGGTAAGCATCAATATGAGTAGAAGTGGCTAATCGACCATCACCTGTAAATTCGACATCGTCACATCCTGCAACAATTGTAGTAACACCATTTTTTGTAATTTTAAGAATACGATGATTCCCATTATTTAATACGTATATATTCCCTTGCATGTCAGCTGTCATGTCAGTCAAACCACCATATAGGTTATTGTAATTGGTAATAAGGGAATCAGAAGGATCCCCCTTTAATAAACTCGATATTATTTGTCCATTGACTTTTAGAGCGAAAGAAAATAAAATAACAATGCCCATTAACACATATCTACTTAATCCGTTTGTTTTAAAAAAAATCATTTACATTTTGTGTTTTTTCCCACACTTCAATACCCGTAGTGAGTTACTCGTTTCTATTTTGATATTAATTAAAGCCCTCATATTCAATTCTTAAAATTGCATTGATTATTATTTACAAATATTTATGATAATAAAAGATTTGAATTTGAACTTCCAAATCTTTATCATCAATCTCTACGTTACATATCGCATCCTTTCATTCGGGTAAAAGTTAACTGTGATGAAAATCCGTTTTCTTTTACAAACCTCTTAAATTGACGTTTAGTTAAGCTTAGCTTAATTGGAATAGTGTCAGAAGGACTTTCAGTTATCGCTTCAAGCTTTTTAAGATCTTCTTTATCTGAAATACTACCGATTGTCAACACACCCTTTTCCAATGATAGCTTTTTCACTTCCCACCCCAATTCGTTGTATTTAACGTTCAGAAAATAGAATCCCTTGTATTTTTTAAGCAAATTGTCTCCCGACAAGTTAAACAGAGTATCTATCAAATTTTCATGTCTAACAATACTGTCATCTTGAATTAAAATTTCCTCTTTACTTCCATTTAATTTGTTAATAAGTAGTGTGTCGCCAATTATACTGTATGAGGAATCAATAGTCTCTCTAGACTCTTTATAATCATAGTCAAAATGCCTTGTTATCAGGTGGTTACTAATTGTCAATATAGATTGATGGCTGGAATCTGAATAACTACCCAACAAGTTACTTGGAAAAGATGCTAATGACTTTTCATTTTCTGGTTGAGGCGCATCAAAAGTTGCTGCAAATTTGCAACTGCATAATGAAATTAGAAATATTATTATCAAGATATTAAAAAGATGCCTCATTCTTTTTATTTTAATTAATACATTTGAATTAAGTAGTTGGTAGTTGACAATTATACGTCCTATTATTTCCTCAACACCCTTACCTTGAAGTTAAATGTTCCCGTTACATTTTTTTTATTCAATAGTGTACCATACTCGTACATGATCATTTTATACTTACACTTCACATTAAAAAGCGCATACTCGGCATCAGAACTCAAATATTTGATATTCGAAACCTCATTATACGAACTATCAGACAAGCCCTTACTACTTCCTAAAAAGACATTACTGCCTTCAGTAATTGGTAATCGTTGAGAATATTCAAATACAGAAGTATTTGTTCCATAATCACAAATTGAATAACGTTTTAAATTGGATGCTAATCCCATTTTACTGCTATCCCTCGGAATTGAAAAGTACCATATTAATTTTGTAGAGGCCGAAGATGCATGAATGTATAAAGTACTATCATTCAATGGATATGATACAAAATCATCTAATAAATCACAAGGAACAAATCGATTCCAATCGGGTGTAGAAAAGCTAAAATGCAATTGATCACTAATACTATCATTATTAGCACTTTCATTTACCGAAGATGATTTAATGCAAGAAGATAAAAATGCGAAGAAAATCAATGTGATAAATAATTGTAATTGAAATCGGTTGGGAAAGTTTTGAAAAGGGACAGAAAGATTTTTTAAAGCTTTTAAATTGAAAAGATTGCTGCAGCTTTTTACTTTAATCCCCATAAAGCATTTTTTTTTTATTTTTAT
>CANCPA010000076.1 GCA_947379895.1 Chitinophagaceae bacterium
GATTTTTAATATTGTTCTATCTGTTCTATTTGTTCTAATCATTTTAAGGGTCTGCCAAACTTTTTATATAAGAAAAAAATAAAAGCGCATTTTTAATGCGCTTTTCAAGTAAGTTCCAAAATGTTCTAAAATGGCATGTCATCAGCATTATCTTCTTTTTTAACAGATTGAGAATTATTTGGTGTGATATCTACCCCCATTTCTTTATAAACCTTCTCCATTCTTACTTCTAGCTGTTCATTTGATTCCATTGCATTCTGTACAATCCTTATCATATCAATACCTAGTTTTGAATATTTCATTTTATAGCAATAATTATTACTACCGTCTGAGAATCTTTTACGAGTGTATTCTACGTACATAGTAGGATCCAGCTTTAGATAATGCTCCATTGTACTTTTGGAAAGTATGTTTGGATCATTTCTACTTCTAAGTTCTTTTAGATATAATGGATATACTTTCATCAATGGAAGATACAAGTAGCCATCTTCTAATAAGAAGTCTTTATTTTCATGAATGATATCTTGATAGAAAAGACTTTCCACAACTCCCCAGAATTTAGCAACATCATTGTTCCCTGCAAGTACATAGTGTTGCTTAAGCATATTATCAATGAGAAAAGCTTTCGCATCTTTAAAGGTGAATGGGAATTCTACTACTTCATGTAAAAGGTGCATGTATGTCAACAAAATAGAAATATTCATCATCATTCTATCATCTACCTCCGTATTGCTTACATCCTTAACAACCTCTTTGAAGATTAATTGTAGCTTATCCTTGAATCCATCATTAATAATTTTTCGGTGTCTAAATATATCTGCAGTAATAAATGATAGGCCATTAGATTCGTAGGTGTTCTTTAGTTCCCCAAACGCCTCCCTTTGTTCGTTTGTAAATTTTCCATCATCAAATGCAAGCATTATTACCCGCATAAATAGAGCTGGCTCTTGGGTGGGCATGTCCTGTCCTGACAGGAGACAGCTAGAATATATAGGAGTACTTTCAGTTGCGAAGTCATTGGTCATTTTTCCACGTTCATAACCTTTGCCATCATATATATTTTTCAATGACTCAATAAATTTTACAGGCAAATTATTCTTGTACTCATCTAGCCAAACTATAGCATTTCTGAATTGAGCAAATTTTCTCATGAAGCCAACGACAGTACTAGCACCACCAAGCATTATTTGGTCTTGTTTCTCACCAAACATAGTCATTATACTTTCTGCCATCTGCCCTTTACCAGCTCCGGGTGGTCCAAACAAATTAAGCATTGGATATCTTTGAATTTGTTTCATTGTGATATCTCTGAATAGTGATCCAATGTAAAATAAAATACAAGGTATTGATTTATGGCCATAAGTTCTATCCATCAATGTAGCCCATTCATTGAAACCAAAATTATTGATAGGGTTTATGAATTTGAATTTCTTTTCATTAACGAACATATCATCCTTATCGGCAAACATCTTACTTAGACCAGGAATAAAATAGTTTTTATTTTGATAGTTGACTATTCCGTATTCATCAACGGGAATAAAATCTAAGTTGCCTTCTGTATTTGGTTCTAATGGCATTATGCCATTTGACCATGACCAAAACATTCCTCTAGAATGATAACCTAATGTTTTAACCAATTCTGTTTTCAGCTCATCCTTTTGCAAAAATTCTTGTAACCGTGTTAAGTCTGCGTCTGTTCCTTTAAAAACATAATCTCCCTTTCTGGCCAATACTTTTTTGAAGCTTCCTAATGCGACGAAATCGTCTGTATTTAAATTAATTACAACTTCAAATCCATAAACATTTTTAACAGCTATTAATCTGAAAGCAGAATCTTCGGAAGTATTGACATGGTAAAGAATTTTCATTGTAAAATTGGATATTGGATAATCTCCTTTTGCACCTCTACTATAGTATACATCCTCATGTTCGTAAATACCATACTTCAATGCATCGAAAACATCTTGCATAGTACCCTTAAAATCATCTGGCATTCCAGCATCTTCCTTAGTTCTTATTTTAAGTTCGAACTGGGCTTTCATTTTTGTGGATGCATCTTTTGCAGCTTTATCGCTTATTGCTTTATTGACTGCTTTTTTTAGTGTTGACTCAGGTAAGTTGACTTGCTTTTTTTCCTGAAGCTGCGCCAATGAGTCCTTAAAAGTCGATAGCTCTCCCTGCAATTTTTCAATTTGTAGTTCATGTTCTTCGCTTTTATTTTTCCTAGCCAATAGTTTTTTGATGGCTTTTTCAATGTCTGAAATTGCCTCTTCTGCAGATTTGATATCATTAGCAGTACTTTTTACATGAAAGTTATTATTGTCTGAGATTTCTTTTATGTATGCACTTCGTTTAGTTTCATTATTTATGCATAACAACATTTGAGTTATTGAATCTACAGCATCTGCCTGTTCATCAGGACCCTTTACTGAGCTCCAAAGTCTGTTGTATTTCCATAAAATAGCATCGTTATGTAACAAAATAAATTTGTCTGATATAGCAGTAGTATTCATAGGAATTAAGCGACTTTAGATTGAGAGATAAATTTTAATAACTGTTCTAAGTGTTCGATTGTGTTACCCTCAGTTCCACAATTTATTTATTAAAACAGGCTAAAAGGCTGTAAATCGTATGATTTACAGCCTTTTTTGTTTTAATTATTGATTCAATCTTGTAACCTAAATCCTCGTAAAAAGTCAATGATTGGCAACCGTCTTTTCCCTTCTAATTGTAAATCAGTTACAGAGATATAACCATCATTACATCTAAATTTTAAATAAGTCTTTTGATCAGTGATAATTTCTCCTACTTTAGTATTATCAGGACGGACTAGTTCTTTATTACATGCAAAAATTTTGAGTTTTTTATTGTTGATATACGTAAATGCGGTAGGATAAGGTGAAAGCCCCCTTATAAGATTATAAACTTCATCAGCAGATTGCTTCCAATTAATCAGACAAGTTTCAGTAAAAATTTTGGGAGCACGATTAATGATGTCAGTATCATTTTGATTTTGAGGCTTTATAGTTCCGTCAATCAATCCAATTAAAGTTTCAACTAGTGTTTGAGCTCCAATATGCATCATTTTTTCATGAAGTTGACCTGCATTTTCGATTTCCTCAATAGGAATAATTGTTTGTTTTAAGATATCCCCAGTATCAATTTCATGTTGCAATTTAAATGTAGTGACACCTGTTTCCTTTTCACCATTAATCACAGCCCAATTTATTGGGGCAGCACCTCTATATTGTGGTAAAAGAGAACCGTGAACATTAATTGTTCCTAATAATGGCATATTCCAAACTACTTCAGGTAACATACGAAAGGCTACGACCACTTGAATATCTGCTTGCAGACTTTTTAATTCTTCTAAAAATTCAGGACTCTTTAGTTTTTTTGGTTGGAGAACTTGTATGCCCTTGGAAGTTGCATATTTTTTTACAGCACTTTCTGTCAGTTTTAATCCTCTACCTGCAGGTTTATCAGGTGATGTAATAACGCCAACAATATTGCAGCCTGCTTCAACTAAAGCATTCAAAGATGCTACTGCAAATTCGGGTGTTCCTAAAAATACTATTCTTAAATCTGAAATACTCATGAAGAACTTTATAATATATAATGGAATAAAACCAATTCTCTTTGAAGATTTCAAGTCAAAAATTATTCAAGATTTCTTATTATCAAATTGATTTTGTTATTCAGTTTACATATACTATGAATAATTGAAATTCAATAAAATATTATACTTTTTAAAATGAAAATTATAATAAAATTACTAGAGTAAGGATTTATTTAACAAAGGAATTTTCTTAACTAAATCATAAAATGCTTGTGTACTAGTATAGTCTTTAGTAGCTTTTAAATGATTCTCATGGTGCATATCTAGACCAATAAATTCGACCATTTCTGCATCAATAAGTTTCTCAGCAATTTTCTTCACTTCCTTTCCATAATATCCTGCAAGAGATAAAATATTTATTTGAAAAAGAATTTGCCGGTCTCTCATTTCCTCGTATCTCTTAAATTCACTATGATAAAACGTGTAACGTTCAGGATGCGCCAAAATAGGTTGGTAACCCCTCATTTGCAATTCAAATAGTACTTCATAAATATTGAATGGCATAGCGAGATAGGACATTTCAATGAGTATGTTATTCTTTCCAAATGTCAAAAGTTTAGCATCTGATTTCAATAATTTTTCGAAAGAATCATCCACCATATATTCAGCTGCAGCCTCAATTGTGACAGGTATTCCGGCTTCGGCAATTCCTTTTCTAGCCAAATCTAAAGCAGCAAGAATTGTATCGGGGGTATTATTATGTACGCCATTTAGAATGTGAGGTGTACAAATGAACTTTTGATACCCCATGCCATGTAATTCTCTGACATATTCAACTGTCTGATCAACAGTTTTTAAACCATCGTCAATGCCAGGTAATAAATGTGAATGCATATCTACTCCCAAAAATGAGAGGTCAGGTTTAACAGGTGCTTTTTTGAAGAAAGAAAAACTCATATTTTCTATATAAAATATTAACTAATTGGTATATTATCTATGCATACTTTTTAAAATATCTAACTCTAGAATTTATCAAGAACATTTAGCGCCTTTTTAATAGTGCTATCCGTGCTATTGGCAATTTCATAATAACCTTCAGTACTTGCAATTTGCTTTGCCATCAATGCCTGCATTCTTTGTAAAATTGACTTCTTTTCTTCGACAGTTACTTCCGTAACGTCGATTCCATCATGTTGCTTTGTGCTATTTTTAAATGCCTGCCATTCTATTTCTCCTGGCTTGAATTGTTCTTCGAGTTGAGCAATTGTTTTTGTTTGCTCAAACTTCCCTTTGTTAGAAAGATAATAATGATATACAAAACTTGGTAACGTATTTCTAAAATACAATCTAGTGTAAGTTAAAGTAGATTTTGATGTATCGAGTGGTACGATAATATCCGGAGTTATCCCCCCCCCTCCATAAACAACTCTGCCTGTAGGTGTTTTGAATGAATTTACCTTACCCATAAAACTATCTGAATTTTGAAACTCATTATGATGATAACGATTGACTACTTCTTCGTCATAGTCCTTTTTTGTTTTATTAGAATACGGTTTTTGAATATTGCGACCTAATGGCGTGAAATAACGTGCAATTGTAAGCCGAACTGCACTTCCGTCGCTAAGTTGAAACTGTTGTTGAACTAATCCTTTACCAAAACTTCTTCTTCCAATAATGGTTGCACGATCCCAATCTTGCAATGCTCCACTCAATATTTCACTTGCACTTGCCGATCCTTCATCAATCAAAACTGCTAATGAGCCCTTTTCAAATAAGCCTTCCTTTTTGCATTTATAATCGTTTCTAGGCGATTGGTTACCCTCGGTATAAACAATTAATTTATCACCATCCAAAAACTCATCAGCAATAGCAGTTGCTTCCGAAACTAGCCCACCACCGTTACCACGTAAATCAAGGATTAATTTTTTCATGCCTTGCTTTTGCAATTTCTCAAGGCTTTGCATAAATTCTTCATAAGTTCTATCACCAAATTTATTTAATTTGATATAGCCAATTTGTGGGGCAATAATATAAGAAGCGTCAATAGTCGGAATAGGTATTGTACCCCTTGTAACAGTAACAATTTGCGGTTTACCATTTCGAATAAAAGAAATTTTTACGTTTGACCCTGCAATTCCGCGAAGTGTTGATCTTATTTTTTCAGCATTAATAAAATTTCCAGTCAATGCAACTGTATCATTGGCTTTAAGCAATAAATCACCTGTTCTTAAACCAGCTTTTTCACCTGGACCACCTTTAATTACATTGATAACATTTATAGTGTCATTAAAAATTTGGTATTCAATACCAATTCCTTGAAAGTTGCCTAATAAATCTTGATTTACATCTAGTACATTTTTCGAAGGTATATATACAGAGTGCGGATCAAGATGTGATAAAAGGTTATCTATTACAATTTGACTAACACTGTCAACTTTATCAGCATCAACATATCTTTCCTTTACCAAATCCATAACTTCTTGAACAGATGTCTTCTTTCCACTGCTCATGAAAACAGCACTATTTGTTTTGTCATGCAATTGATAGCCTATAATCATTCCAAGTATCATCAAAACAGAGAACAACAAAGGAAGCCAAACCTGAAACTTTTTACTAACCATGAATATTTTGCTAATTATTTGTTTTTAAGCCGCAAATATATCTTTTATCAGGTTGCAGAATGTTGGTACTATTCATATTTTAAAATATTCTGTTTTACTGTACATAACATCTTCTTCTAAAACAAATAAATACTTGCCTTAGAAGTACCAAATCTGTTTTTTATTAGTGCCAATTATATTAGTTTTTATAAGTCAAATTAGTTACTTCTAAAATATTTTCAACTTCAAAGTCATTTTTTTTCGGAACTATAAAGTAATTGGTTATAAGCCAAATTTAAGGCGTTCCATTGTTTGTGTAAGTTAATTATATATATCATATATATTTTTAAAAAGTAGCCCTGCTTTATTCTTTACATTTGCCAAATGATTAAAAATCAACTAAGGGTAAGTACGCCTCTATTAGAAGTATCTTATCCCGTGACCGCTAGTCAAACTGCAATTATAACAATGTTCGTAGGCATTGCTCTATTTATCGCAGGAATGGTCATGTTACCAAAATCAGCAGAGTAATCTGCGTAGATGGTAGTATACTAATAAACTACCATCTTTTTTTGGTTATTAAGAACTAACAGGGCTAATTATTTCATCTCTTTCATTTTAAAGTTGTTTATTTGCTTGAATAAAAAATAACATTATGTAATAGTAACAATAAAAATATAGCTGCGTTATAAACTGTTCCCCGAACCGACCAATTTCAAGAACAGATGCACAAGTTAGTTATGCAGCCACGTCAAGGCGTGAGGCGGCTAGCTGTGCATATAAGTTCTTGGTCGGACTTGGGGGGCGGCAAGTTTAGCCTCACGTCGCTATTTAATTCTAATCGTCCGTATGAGGCTTACAGACATTCCCCCAAATTTTGACCATTATGTTTTCAAAAATCACAAAAATCGTAGCTTTAATTGCTACCGTATTAACAATTCAATCATGCACAAAAAGTAGTGATAGTACTACGCAGCAGCCATCCCCAACGGCAAGTTTTACATTCACAGCTTCAGGAGATGTAGCACCTGAAACAGTTACTTTTACCAACACATCTTCTAATGCTACAAGTTCCAGTTGGAACTTCGGTGATAACACGACTTCTACAAGTATCAGTCCAACTCATGTATTTACCACATCAGGTACTTATACAGTTACATTAACTGTTACAAATAGTAGTGGGACTAATTCTACAAGTCAAATAATAAATGTAGGTAACGCAGTACAAACTCCAATTGCATCATTTACATATTCGGGGGCTAATACATTTGCACCTGATATTGTGACATTTACTAATACATCTACTAATGCGACTTCTTATTTATGGAACTTTGGAGATGGGAATACCTCTACTATTGTAAGTCCTTCTCATACTTTTACCACATCGGGTACATTTACAGTTACATTGACAGCAACAAATAGTAAAGGTTCAAATTCATCAAGTCAAGTTGTAAATGTATTGGCAATTCAGCCTCCAACAGCTTCATTCACTTATTCAGGTGCAAATACTTTTGCACCTGATAATGTTTCATTTGTAAGTACATCTACTAGTGCAACATCTTTTAGTTGGAACTTTGGTGATAACAGTTCTGTAGTAACTACAGCTAATGCTTCACACGTTTTCACAAACGCTGGAGTTTATACTGTAACGCTTACTGTAACTAATGCAGGTGGTAGTAATTCTGTATCACAAACAATCAATGTAAGTCCTGCACCTACAAAAGTTGAATTAGATACTATTGTATTAAACGCTACGGGAGTAATGCCATCAACTACAAATTATAATGCTTATATTAAGATTGTGCAAGTATCAACAAGTAATACTCTAACTACTAGCAATAATTTCTCACTTATTTATCCAAACAAATACAATTTATTCTTAACAGGCAGTTCTTTCTATACATTTACAGGTATAGGCTCTAGTAGTGCTTATCAAATACAAGTATATCAAGCTACAGGTATATTTTCAAGTGATGTTAAACTAGGTTTTATTACTTTTAATCCGTATTTATCAGCAACTAGCGGGAATACATATTACCCTAGAAGCATTAATTTTGTAAATGGCGGAACTGATATTACATTAAAAGTAAAGTGGCTACCATAACTATTACATAATGTCAAAGAACTAAGCAGCCTTTTCAGCCTTGAATGATTGGGCTGCTTTTTATTTATTTTTTGTTTCTAAAAGTCTTTCTAATAGTTCATAGAACATTATAGTAGTATCTTTTCTGTTATTATAACGATACACAAATTCAGCAACATAATTAGGAAGTTTTTCAGGTGATACACTATGATATTGCCCCATGATACCACGTTCTACAATTGCCCAAAATGATTCTATTGAATTACTGTTCATTCCCTTGTATGAATATAGTTCCTTATGGTCGATTATAATATGGTCTATTATTTTCTTCATGCTATTATAACCCTTATAGTTATCAGTAATAAGAACACTATCTTTTGTATCTACATACTTCTTAACCATATCACGAAGGTTTTCGTAGCTAAGTGTTTCCATTACTTCTGCAACTACATTACCATTTCTTTCTACTATCCCTACAACCTTCATTGCATCTGTACCACGTCCACGTTTTGAATCTTTCTTACATTTTGCTCTACTACTTTCTTTAGGTGAAAAATCATAACCTTCATTCTCGTATTTTTCTAATAACAAATCAAGTTCAGAACGTCTTTTAGGTTCATAGCAAGGATTATTAAATTTACGAGGTTTACCACCTATAAAAGTTTCGTCCATTTCCACAATTCCTTCAAGCTCTGGAGTCCCTTTATTTTCCTGCATCATTAATTCTCTTAGCTTATGATACATAGTAAATGCTGTAGGATAACTTACGCTTATGTTTCTTTGTAATTGCAATGCTGACATTCCTTTCTTTGCATCTGTTATTACTGATACTGCATAGAACCATGTTTTTAATGGAAGTCTTGTATCGTGTAATTCAGTATTTACTGTTACCGATGTACTCTTGTTACAATTAAAACATTTATGTCTATAGTCAGGTCTTCTTACTGATAATTTATCAGAACCACAATAAGCACATTTCACCTTTTTGCCGAAACGTATATTTTCAGCATATTCAATACATGATAACTCTGTAGGAAATCTATCGCTAATCTCTATTAGGTTCATACTTGTTCGTTTTGTGTTCTTACTATTTCACTATTCCAATTAAAGTGATTATTATATAATTCTTGAATCATTTTATTCATTTCATTTGGGGGGATATGTCCAAATTTCTTATATGCAAAAGTTGCTAATTGCTCTGATTCATTCTTTAACCTTTCTTGGTACTTACTTGCGTTTGTTCTTTTAAAATAACTTTCATCTGACTCATTTGGCAGTTTTAATGGAACTTCATTCCCATGTATTTCATGATATGTGATTACGTCTCTTACTTGACAAAGTAATAATCCTAATTCATACTTTGTTTTTAATTTATCTATTTGACCTAATATATAAAAGCAACCTGAAAATATTATAATCATGCTTAATATCTGTATTAATATACTCCAATTCATATTTGTATAATTATCTTTTGAAATTATTTTGTTTATAAAATTAATGACTCCATCTACGGTAGATATGAATGTAAATACGATGGCAATAGTTACCTTGTTTCTTGTTTGCATTTTATATAATTTTAGCCTACAAAATTAAGGCGTAAAATCATATATAACCAATTACTTTATAGTTCCGTTTTTTTTTACCATAATATACGCTACTTTTTAAATATGAATTTATCAGATTTTTTTAATTTTAGTAATTATAACTCTGTACTTCTATGAATATGTTGCTGACAAATAAATTAAAACAAATGACGAATGAATGCATTTTCCCGCTATTTTTGTTTTATTAAAATATAATTCAATTTGTAATATTGAGAAGTTAATAACAAGATTAGTTACACCTACTTAATATTAAAATGCAAATTAGCGGGAGATTAAGGAACTTTAAAAAATATTAAGTACATATGAAAGACTTTTCGGCTTTAAAGAAAAATTTAAAAAAAGATTTTTCTAGCTTAAAAAAGATTAAGGTTGCACTATTAGGAGATACTGCAACTCAGTTTTTAAATCAAGCCTTACGGGGAGAAGGATTTGACAAAGGATTAGACCTAGAAATTTGGGAGGCTGATTTCAATCAAATTGAACGACAGGTTTTTGATCCCTCATCCGAACTATATGAATTTGCCCCTCAAATTGTTATCCTTTTTCAATCTTCACATAAGCTGTTAGGCAAATACAATAAGCTTAAAATTGAAATGCAAAGTTCACTTGCAACTCAGGAACTTGCTGCAATAGAGTCTATTTATGCTACTTTACAATCCTCTTTTGGGTGTAAAACAATCTATTTCAACTATACAGAGATTGATGATTCTGTATTTGGTAATTATGGAAATAAGATTGAGGCATCATTTCTTTATCAACTTCGCAAGCTCAATTTCGGTATCATGGAATTAGCAGCTAAGGCAGCAAATTTGTATTTGAGTGATATTTCATCGATACAAAATGAAATAGGTAAAGTAAATTTCTTTCAGCCTTCTGTTTATATCAATACAGAAATGGTTTTAAGCATAGAAGCCTTGCCTAAAGTAGCAGCTAAAACTGTAGCTATAATTAGTGCAATTAATGGCAATTTCAAAAAATGTGTAATACTTGATTTGGATAATACTACATGGGGAGGAATTATTGGAGATGATGGATTAGAAAATATCCAAATTGGAAGCTTAGGAATTGGCAAGTCATTTACTGAGTTTCAATATTGGGTTAAGAAATTAAAAAATAGGGGAATAATAGTTGCTGTTTGCAGCAAAAATACGGAGTCTGTTGCTAAGGAACCATTTGAAAAGCATCCTGACATGGTATTACACTTGGAAGATATTTCTGTTTTTATAGCAAACTGGGAAAATAAAGCGGATAATATTAGACAAATTCAAAGTATTTTAAATATTGGCTTCGACTCAATGGTTTTCTTAGATGATAATCCTTTTGAAAGAAATATCGTAAGAGAAAATATTCCTCAAATTTGTGTTCCTGAATTACCGGAAGACCCTGCCGAATATTTGGAGTTTTTATATACATTAAATTTATTTGAAACAGTTTCATACTCTAATGAAGACTCCGAGAGGACTAAACAATATCAAATTGAGGCACAAAGAGTTACTCTTCAACAAAAGTTTACTAATGAAGATGATTTTCTTAAAAGCCTAGATATGATTTCATTAGTTGAACCATTCAATAAATTCAACACTCCGCGAGTTGCTCAATTGTCACAACGTTCCAATCAGTTCAACCTACGCACAGTTCGTTACACAGAGGCCGATATTGAACAACTTGGCACATCTCCTAACCATTTTACCTTTTCATTTACGTTAGAAGATAAGTTTGGAAATAATGGTATGATATGCGTGATTATTTTAGAAAAAGAAAGCGATGATACCCTATTTATCAATACATGGTTAATGAGTTGTAGGGTGTTAAAGAGGGGAATGGAAAACTTTGTATTAAACACGGTTGCCAATTTTACAAAGGATAATGGATACAAAATATTAAAAGGTGAATACATTCAAACTGCAAAAAATGAAATGGTGAAAGACCACTATAAGAATCTTGGGTTTGAACAATCTGGAGATAATTGGTCATTAGACGCTATTGCTTATGAGAATAAAAAATGTTTTATATTAACAAAATAAAAATAAAGTAAGATGGAAAGAAGTGAAGTTTTAAGTAATGTATTGAGTGTTTTTCATGATGTTTTAGACAATGAAGAAATTGTATTAACTGATGCCACCACCGCAAATGATATTGAAGAATGGGACTCTTTGAGTCATATTCAACTTGTAGTGGGCATCGAAAAGAAATTTAAAATTAGGTTTGCTTCCAAGGAAATACAAAGTTGGAAGAATGTTGGGGAAATGATTGATTGTATAGAAACTAAAACAAATGCTGCATAACCCAAACAACAGTTTATGATTTTCAATTCTATTGCGTTTCTAGTATTTTTTATAATTCTCTTTTTTCTTTATTGGATTGTCGCAAAAAACAACCATAAACTGCAGAATTTTATTCTGTTGTTTGGCGGCTATATATTTTATGGATGGTCTGATTGGAGGTTATCGTCTTATTTAATTGCAGCTTCCGCAATCAACTTTTTTTTAGGTATATATATTGAAAAATCAAATAATCCAAAATATAAACAGTGGTTGCTGTATGTTGGATTACTACAGGGCATTGGCGGATTATCGTTTTTTAAGTATTTCAACTTCTTTGTCATTTCCTTTAAAGATGCCTTTCATGAGCTTGGGATTGAATTGAATATTAGTACTTTAAACCTACTTGTTCCAATTGGTATTAGCTTTTTTACATTCAAAACAATCAGCTATTTATTGGATATCAACAAGGGAAAGATGACTGCCTGCAAAGATTGGGTAGCATTTTTTACCTATGTCTCTTTTTTCCCAACAATATTGTCGGGACCAATTGACAGAGCGAAGAATTTTATACCACAATTAGAGAGAGAACGAACATTTGAATATGAAAAGGCAATGATTGGAGTTCGCCAAATATTTTGGGGATTGTTCAAAAAAGTGGTAGTTGCTAACACTTTGTCAATTGTAGTGAGCGACATTTTTACGGGATATAAAGAATTAAATACAATCACATTATTGTTTGGAGCAATTGTTTATAGTTTTCAGATGTACGCAGATTTTTGTGGATATTCGGATATGGCTATCGGGATTGCTCGTTTATTAGGCTTTGATGTGACTCCAAATTTCAATTATCCCTTCATGGCCGAAAATATCGCAGATTTTTGGCGTAGATGGCACATGTCTTTAACTTCTTGGCTCACAGAATATGTTTTTACACCACTGAGTATTGCTTTTAGAGACTATGATAAATTGGGATTGATTATATCTATTATCATAAATTTTGTGATTTGTGGTATTTGGCATGGTGCTAATTGGACTTTTGTATTATGGGGCTTACTACATGGATTCTATTTTATCCCTTTGATTTTAAAAGGAACTTTTAATAAAAAGAAAAAAGCTGTAAAAGGAAAACTTTTCCCTTCATTAAAGCAGGTGCTGAATATGATTGGTACTTTTATGATTGTAAGTTTAACTCTTGTATTGTTTAGGGCAAATACAATAACTGAGGGAATCGGTTATTATAAACAGTTATTACATTTCAGTACCATACATCCATTTAGTATAGAAGTTTCGACAAATAAAAAAGAAACCTTTATCTGTATTTTCATGCTTCTATTAATTGATTTTTGGTTTAGTAGAGATATCAAACCGTTTAAAATTCCTCGACCTTTGAGATTTACATTTTATACAATCATCAGTATTTTGATTCTTGTTTCTCTAGGAAAGGAAGAAAGTTTTATTTATTTTAAATTTTAATCGACTAAAGTTATTTCTGTTATAAAAAAGTTTGGTATGGGAAAATTTTTAAAAAAAATTGGGTTACATCTATTTTGTTCCTTTTTAGCCACTAATCTTGTTATTTATTTTTTTATTCAATTAAGTCCGCAATACTTTCTTGATTATAGATACGATTATACTTTTTACGGGTATCATATCAATCAAGTTAATAGTAAAACCCAATATAATAACATAATTTTTGGTGACTCAAAGGGGCAATGTATCAGTTCAAAACAACTTGGCCCTTCTTGGCTAAACCTATCAGAACATGCTTCTGGATTTTTTCAAGGGTATTTCACTATAAAGTATTTTCTGGAAAAAAATAAGATTGATACCTTATTGCTATACTATTCCCCTACTGCAGTTTATGAATTTAATGATTTAGACTATTTAAGCAGAACCGCAGTTCCATCAAAATTTGTTAGATTTTCGGATTTAAAAAGTCTTGAAAAAGTAGAAGATAAACTGGGATATATATATAGTAAACATGATTCGCTAAATAGCTTTCAGTTATTATACAAACAATTAGATAGAGAATTAAGATACGCTCGTTTTCCATTTGCTTATTCAAATACTTTTCTTGCAAACCTTTCTTCTTTTAGTAGTCCTTACGAAAATGTAGAAGAAAAGAGCCTTGAAAGGTTGAAATTTATAAAAGAGAATCAAGGTCAAGACCTTTGTGGAGATAATCCTTTTGACAGTAGTTTATTTTATACAAATACACAAAAAGTATGTAAACCCGATCCTGTTAATTTAGCATATCTTGATTCAATTGTTTCACTTGCACGTGCCGATAATATGGTACTTTATTTGGCCTTAGCCCCAATAAATTCAACCTCATATAAGACATATAAAAATTCTATGTATGAAAAGTCTATAAACGAATTTTACAAGCAATTATCTTTAAAATACCCAACTATACATCTGATTAATACACCTGTTTACATGCCTGATTCTACCTTTGGAGATCATTATTTACATCCAAATAAAAAGGGCGCAGTCTTAGTTTCTAATGAACTTATTGAAAAAATAAGGTCAAACAAATTAACAGTTTTGTAAACTACTGTAGTATAATTTACTTTCAGAAGGCATTACTTCAATAGAATCAAAGCAATTATATTATAGTATGTTTTTTTAATCAATAAAAAGGAGAGTAATTCTTTACTCTCCTTTTTATGTTTTTTTTGTTACTCCTTGACCCTATTGTGATTAAAATAACTGAACACTAACAGTAATTGAAACAGAATTATTTTTTCTTTACTCAATAACTTTATTTTTGCAGCTATGAGGTTGGGATTAATTATTTGCTTACTTGTTATATTTTCATCAGTGCTTTGTGCACAAAGTTTTTTAGAAGAACAAAAATCAAATAGCAGAGTATCTACTGCCTTCCGACTAAAGGAAGATTCATTAAGGAGAGAATTTTGGTTGAAAGGATTAAAATGGCCTGCGAAACAAATTTATATTCGCAGTTTTAAATATGATAGTCAATTAGAAGTTTGGGTTAGAGATTCAAATAAAGACCCCTATAAATTATTTAAGACTTATAAAGTTTGTGCGCTAAGCGGTACACTCGGTCCTAAAAGAATTGAAGGGGATTATCAAGTTCCTGAAGGATTTTATTATATCAATGAATTTAAACCAAATAGCGATTACCTGCTATCTCTAGGACTCAATTATCCAAATGCTTCAGACGAATTATTGAGCGATTCTGTAAAGCCTGGAGGCGATATTTATATTCATGGAAATTGTATAACTGTAGGCTGCATTCCGATTCAAAATGAACCTATCGAAGAATTATATGTTTTAGCAACACTTGCCAAAAATAGTGGAACAGATTTTATCCCAGTCCATGTATTTCCTGTTAGGTATAATGTTCCAAAAAGCGTTGAATACTTTATCAAACTAAGTACAGGCGATAAAATTTATCAAAAGTTTGCTATTAATATTAAAGAAGTATTTGATTATTTTGAATACTATAAAAAGTTACCTGTAATTACTATTAATAACAAGGGGGAATATGTAGTTTTTTAAATCTTTTTTATATACATTTACACACTTAATTAATCATTTTCAGCATTAAAGCAAGATTTAAATAAAGCGCTATATGTCTTCATTACCTAAGTCGAAGTTATCTGTATCAAACATCGTTCTACTTGTTGTTTGCTTGATGGTAATAGTTGCAGTACTTTTATTGAATATTTTTAATACAAGAAATCTTACACAATTACGTAATTACATTAATTCGTTGAGTAGCAATAACAGTAGTGTTGATGTTTTACGCAATACAAGTAAGGAATTATTGGAAGCCGAAAATGCATATCGGCTGTATTTAAGTACAAAAGATACACTATACAGCAACAAATATCTCTCTCACATGGTTGCCTGTGTAAACGATTTGATGGCATTAAAATCAGGAAATGATACTGTAGGAGTTAGTACGATCATTGCAGGAGTAGAACAAAAAATTCAAGTTTCGGATGCTATCGACTTATTAAAACGTATTTCAGATTCAATAACTGTAAGTAAAGTGCATGCCAATAATGGAGGATTTTATATTAATCCGTATTGGTATCGAATATCGAATAACTCATTGTTGAAGGGTTATGATAGTTTAATGCAACAAGTAGACACTTCTCAAGCAAATAGTAATAGAAAAAAGGCTTTCTTAAGAAAGTTAGGCGCAATATTTGGCAAGGATGATGCTACTCAAGACGCAAATTCTTCCAATAGCAGCACTTCTTCAACTTCTTCTTCAACTAATAATTCAGGTTATACAAAGACAAATATTAAAGACCAATCACAATTAGATGTAGATGGCTTTTATGAAGGAAAATATAATGAACTTCTCCTGAAAACTAAGCTTGATGATAACGAAAAAGAGTTAGCACAGGTAAACCTTGTAATACAATATCAGGTAAGTGATGCATTGAAAAAATTGGTAGGTATTGAAGAAGAAAATGGCAAGGAGAAAGAAGATCAAGCACTTGACAGGGCTAGGGAAGCAAAAGTTACGATTACATATATTTCTTGGGGCTCTTATTTTATTATTCTCTGCGTAGTAATTATACTAATTTATAACGTACGGAAGAGTATGATGTATGAAAAGGAAATTATTGAGGCAAGGGAAACTGCTGAGAAATTAGTATTGACAAAGAGTCGTTTCCTTAGCAACATGAGTCATGAAATTAGGAGCCCTTTAACTTCTATCATTGGATTTACTGAACAACTCGATAATATTGAATATGACCCCGACAAGAAGCGCTATTTGAATGCAATACGTACTTCTTCGGATCACTTGTTGACAACAGTGAATGACATACTTGACTTTTCCAAACTAGATGCAGGAAAGTTGACACTTAGTTCCTTGCCATTTAGTGTCAATAAAATTGTAAATGAGGTACTATATGCATTCTCTGTTTCGGCACAAAAGAAAAATATCACATTACAAGCAGATGTTCAATTAGATGAAGACTTAATTGTTCATGGAGATGCATTTAGGTTGAAGCAAATATTATTTAATTTAACTAGTAATGCCATCAAGTTTACAGAACATGGCAAAGTAAAAATATCTGTTAAGAGTTTAAGTAGAACTGAGCGCGATATTGTTTTGAAACTTGATGTACAAGACTCGGGTGTGGGTATTCCGAGCGATCAATTAGAGTTTATTTTTGAGGAATTTGCTCAAGCTACAAATACAAAGAGTGGTGGTAGAAGGGCAATTAGAGGTACAGGATTAGGATTAGCAATTTGTAAGATGTTGACAGAATTGCAAGGTGGAAAAATAGGTGTAAAAAGTGAACTTAATTTAGGTTCTACTTTTAGTCTAACGATTCCTTATAGTATTGAACCTGCAAAAAAAGAAGCCTTACATGAAACTGAAATTGAGGAAACTGTAAAATCGTCACAAAGCTTTTTTGGGAAGAAAGCTTTAGTTATTGAAGATAATGACATGAACATTCTGTTGATCAAGCTTTTATTAAAGAAACTTGAATTGACATTTGATATTGCCAAAGATGGTGAAGAAGGTGTTAGATTGTTTGAAAATAACTACTATGATGTTGTTTTGACAGATATTAATGTTCCGAAATTAACTGGCGATCAGATTGCTGCAATTATCAGAAAAAGCAAAGATATTAGGAAGTGTAATCTGCCAATTATAGCCCTTACAGCTAGTATCATTGGTGATAATACAGAACAATATTATAGAATGGGTATCAACGAATTATTGGTAAAACCATTTAAGGAAGCGGATTTTAAAGAAGTACTTCAAAAATATTTATTTGTTTAGATTCATTTTTAATAGAGATAATATATTTGTCTCTATTCTTTTAATACAAAAAAATGAAAGAAGAGAGCGATTTTAGCAATAAAAAGGTTTTGCTTGTAGAGGACAATGAAATGAATATCAGGTTATTTTCTTTTTTGTTAAAAAGAGTTAAGATAAACTTTGATACAGCTATTGACGGCGAAATCGCACTTGAATTATTTAGGAATAATCATTACGATTTGATTCTGACCGATATAAATATTCCAAATATCAAAGGCGACGAAATGACTAAAATTATCAGAAAAGATAAGGATAGTACAAAATCAAAAGTTCCAATAGTAGCACTTACTGCAAGTATTTTGGTTTCAGAAACTGAACTTTATCTAGCGGCAGGAATCAATCAAGTATTAATAAAACCCTTTACAGAACCACAATTTAAAGAAGTTTTAGAACATTTTCTTCAGTGAAAATAGTTAAGAAAACAATTTTAAAATCGATACTTTATATAATTCTAATTTTCAAATCCTTTATTATGAGCGACTACTAATAATCTTATTTGATTCTAAAAGGCTAAAATTATACAATTATGGAAGTTCTCACAACTAATTAATTTACGGTAATTCAGGTAAGATAAAACCTACAGGCACACATTATATGTATGATGCCTATCCATTAAGCTTATCGAACCCGCTTAACACTCAATAAGGTAGTTCAACAAGCTTATCAAACCCGCTTAACCTTTTGTTTAACCCTGTAGTTTTTTCTAACTGGCCACTAAATCCAAAAGTTTGCCATCCCATTAAGATGTAGTGCTTTTGCCCTTCGAAAGACTCAGGAAGACAATCACCCAAATTCTCGCAAACTATGCGATGTCTCTCTGAGGCATTAATTAGAGGTTCTCAAATTTTTTGAGATGACATTAATTTCCATAAGTAAAGGTTTCTCGAATGTTATCCCGAAGGGATCTCTAACACAATAAACAGTTGTTTAATATGGGTTAGATCCCTAAGGGATCATTGTGTTCCTTCTGCCAATTCATCTAAACGTAGTTATAAAATCAAGTGAAACAACTTATAAATATGTACAAATTAGATTTTTTCTAAGGTAGTTCATTAAAAACGACGTGCTAATATTGACACACGATACGTTAATATTCAACGTCGGCACTCTAAGACAATACATCTATACGTTAGGACGATACGACGCTATGTTAGGACTGACTCACCTATGCTAATATTGAACAACGCTAAGATAATACAGTACCACGTATTGATAAAAATAGAACGACGCAACGTTAAGATTGAAACACGCAACGCTAATACAGTGCACAGTTTACGTAAAGACAAGGCATCGACTAAGCAAAGATTGAACATCGCTTTTTCTTTTTCCTAAACTTCAAGGGGTAGTTAAAATGGTTATGACTAACGTACACTTTTACGGTTAAAAATCATTTGTATTTTCTCTTTTTAAAACCATAACGTTAGCTCAAAAACTCAACCGTTTTTATGGTAGGGGGATGACAGATAGAGTAAAAAAATAGCTTATTTCTTCGTCTTTTAAATGCATTTACACATGTTTCTAAAAAGATGTCATTAGCAGTTTATCGAAGGGCAAAAAACTAGAGAATCACTAACCACTTACCTCTACTTACTCACTAATCCTGCCTTCTTAAGTAAATGTCTGTGATCCCTTTTGTGCATAAAATGATAGACCAAGGTATAAATAATTGGCATGATTAAAAGCGTTAGGAATGTGGAAGTAATCAATCCTCCGATTACGACAATTGCCAAAGGCTTTTGTGTTTCACTGCCAATACCAGTAGAAATTGCTGCAGGTAACAATCCGATTGCAGCCATCAATGCCGTCATCACCACAGGACGCACACGAGAAATCACTCCTTCTAGTATCGCATCGTCAAGAGACATATTAGCATCAAGATTTTTTCGGAATACACTAATTAAAATGACCCCATTCTGAATACAGACACCAAATAAAGCAATGAAACCAATACCTGCACTGATACTAAAATTCATTCTACATACATGAAGTGCGAGAATACCACCTATCAGAGCAAACGGCACATTTAATATCGTAAGCAACGCATCTTTTACATTGCCAAATGTGATGAACAGGATTAAGAAAATGGCTAACAAACAGATAGGCACCACCTTTGCCAACGTATCCATTGCTCGTTCCTGATTCTCAAATTCTCCATTCCAACTCATCTTGTAACCATGTGGCAATTCTACTGCGGCATTAACCTTCGCCTGTGCCTCCTTTATTGCACTACCTAAATCGCGTCCCCTTACAGAGAATTTTACTGGAATATACCGGTAATTATTATCTCTATACACGAATGCAGGGCCAGTAAGTGTGCGGATATCTGCAATTTCCTTCAAAGGAATTTTGGTATTATCCTGAGTAGGTATCATCAGTTGTTCAATTTTTTCCTGCGTATCTCTAAACTCTTTACGATACCTAATTCTGATATCGAACTTCCTTTCACCCTCATACAATTGTGTTGCCTCCTTCCCTCCTATCGCCATCTCAATGACCGATTGTACATCGGCTACACTAACACCATACATCGCCATCTTTTCTTGATTCAACTCAATCCTAAACTCAGGTTGCCCCAAATTTCTCAATACCCCTAAGTCTTCAATCCCTTGAATCTTGCCCAAAACAGATTGCACCCGATTAGCCAAACTATCGAGGGTATGAAAATCTTTTCCAAAAATCTTGACGGCCAAAGCTGCAGGAACACCCGCAACGGCCTCCTCCACATTATCCCTAATTGGTTGGGAATAATTGAGCAAAAGCCCCGGTAATTTCGAAAGTTGCGCATCCATGCTATCCACTAAATTATCGGTAGTAACACCCTTTCTCCATTCTTCTTTTGTCTTTAAGTCAACGGCAATTTCTACATTAAAGAATCCCTTCGGGTCGGTTCCATCATTTGTTCGACCAATCTGCGAAAGCGTATGTTTTACTTCAGGGAAACGACGCAATATCTCGGTCATCTTATCTGAAATAATCTTAGACTGAGATAAGGAGGCACTCATTGGCAATTGTGCTTTTACCCATAAAGCGCCTTCATCTAACTCAGGCAAGAACTCACTTCCTAGAAATTTTGCGGAGAAAAAACTTAAAGCCATTACAATCACAGCTGCCAATACACTCAATTTAGGCGCTTTGAATGATAGTTTAAATAGGTAACGAATCCCATTCTCAAAGAAAGAAACGATTGGATTGTGCTTTTC
>CANCPA010000077.1 GCA_947379895.1 Chitinophagaceae bacterium
ATTTGTATTAGGCAAAGAGAGGGATGTAATATTAAACTCACTTTACGAAAGTTCAAAAATTACTAAACAATGGTTGCCACAATCGGCACAAAGAAATCAATATAGAAGGTAAAAAAAGTTTCACTTTAAGTTCACATAGACTCGAGTGTGAAATAGTGACACTTTTTTTCTATGTTTTCTTATCTAAACTAAAATAAAGTTCTGTGTACCTTTTGTGTCTCCTATGTAGTAATTCCTTATGAATTGTTTAAATGCTGCTCAATATGAGTTAAGTTTTAAATTATTAAGCCTGATAACTTATTGAGATGTGATATAACCTGCTCATATATTTCGAACACATTCCTTAGTTTGCTGCATCCTTTATTTATAAAATAAATGTCGTTAAGTTAAGAAACAGCTGTCAGGTTTAGCTTGTTGAAACCGGTCTAAATTAAGGTTCATTCCTTCTTTGTGCGCCTTCGACAGGCTGCTAATGACAAGTAGTTTATTTGTTTGAAAATCAATGATGAAAGTTTAAGTTGCTTGCGGCTTCGACGGGCTCAGCCTGACAATCACCCTGATTTTCGGAGAGTATGCGATGTCATTTCAAAAAACTTGAGAAACTCTAATTACTGCCTCAGGCTGACACCCTAATTTCGGTTAGTGCCCTTAACGACATTGAATTATAAAATAGTACTTGAATATTGCCATCAGGTATGTAGAAAATTAATTTTGGTATCCTTAAAATCATTCAGAGTACTCGAGAAATAAAAATTAGTACTCGAGAAATACATAATGGTATCCGTGAAATACAAAATGGTATGTCCAAAAAAAATATTAGTATGAGTGAAATTTTCTATGGTACAAGCAAAATGCGTTGTGGAATGCATTCAATTTAAAAAGGTATTTGATTAAATAAATCAGTGTGGGCAATGAATAGATGAGGTGCATAAAAAGTTTTTCTCATAAAATATTAATCTTGAATAAATTCGATTTATGAAAGTTAAAAGTACAATCAATTTAAAAAATGGGGTAATTCGATTTTTTGCCTCTGAGCCGGCAGGCTTCGTCCATACAACGCCACTCCGTTCAACCTTTTGAGAAAAATATCCTACGGATTTTTCTCAATTTCAGCTTTGCTGAAAGCAGATTGCCCTAAGGTGGCTTATGTAAGGACTGGTGAGAAAGCGAGTACTAGATAAAACAATTCGAAAAAACGCTATTTTCTTAAATTAATTAATTGAAAATTACAACTCAAATAAATTGTTTATAACGAAGTTTATAAACAGCAAGCGAAAAACTTTTATACACCAATTAAGGACACAAAGAGTAATTGACGGAGGATGGACTTATGGATGAAAGTAAAGACGCTTTGTGCGGTAATATTCTTTTAGATATTCATAATGCCTCAATTAATTAGCATACATTATATGAGATTTGGGATTTTTATACTAGTGATTAGAGAGATTAAAATGATATATCCCCATGTTTTTATGAATTTTAGCCAATCACTTTTGGAAACTATTTTGGCAACAATGCTAAGTCTTAATATATAAAGTAATCAGACTACCATCAAAGTTTCTATAGCTTATTTCAGTAATACAGAGGTTCCACTCAAAGAGACAGGCTCTTTTGAATCATGATCAATATAATGTAATGTCCAAACATAAGTACCTACCCCTTGACTAATGCCATTAAAAGTGCCATCCCATCCCCTTGTCCAATTTGAAGTTTGAAATACAAGTTGACCAAAACGATTGTATACTCTAAACATCAAATTATCTGCTTTGTAAGCATTCAAAGGATAGAGTCTGTTGTTCATTATTTCTCCTGGAGTAAAAGCGCTTGGTACGGCTATATAGCAGTTTGGTATCACCTTTAGATTATTATATACCGTATCCTTACAAAAGTTCCCTTCGATTGCAAGCATTAAAGGATAAACCTTCGTTGCATTTAGTCGTGGAAAAGTTTGAGGAGGAGGGTTTTTTGAGGTAGAGATCTGACCATCACCAAAATTCCAAAACCAACTCTTAATAATGCCTTCGCTACTATCTTTTAATAGGGCAATTTCCTTAGGACAAACATATTCAGTATATTCTAGGTTCCCATTATCCAATTTCTGAATGGAGAAATTTGCTTTCACAGTATCTGTTTCATTGATAAATTTAATGGTTTCTATTTTACTTGTGTCACCACAATCGTGGTTGGCAACAATCAAGTAAGCACTCTTTGGACTGAGATCAGTATATTTAATCAACGTATCCTTTGAAATACTCCGCAAGGTATCGTTGATATACCATTGCCATTTATTGACAGCATTCGCTCCATTATGTGAAAACTTAACACTTGCCTCCTTACAACTATAAGCAATTGCTGTATCAAAGGCAGCATTAGCAGCATTTAATGCTATAAAACTGATTGAATTTCCGGAAAGAGTAGGAATATGACATTCATCTAATAATGAAGTCCCGTTATTGGCTAATTTATTTCGAATCAAATAATTGCCTGAAACTAAAATAGGTGCATGAAGATAAATTCGCACTTTATTGAATGATGTATCCATACAATCCACATTTGCAGAGTCGATTAATACACTGGAAGGGCCAATGATATTAAAATTACTTCCAAACTTGTCAAGAGAATTGCAAACTAATGTCTTATTGAATTGAAGTGAAATCAATTTTGGGGCACAAGCGATTGGCAAGACACTATCCATTTTAGCAGCATTGCCCGGTCTTACCGTTAAAGGTAAATAGCCACTTGTATCATAACAACCGATTGAATTTTTGACAATCAAACGCACTTTATAAGATTTGAAAGTATCTAGAGATGGATAACTAATGGCTGGAGGATTTTGCAATAGACTAATTACATTATTGCCAAAATTCCATTTCCACCAATTAAGTATACCCTGACTTTGATTGGTAAATAGTGCAGTTGCATTTGGACAAATTGTATCATTTACGATATTAAAGACAGCATGCGCATCGTGACTAGCTGGAATAACTGTAACAATAGAGGTATCAGCGCAGTAATCGTTCCAAACACGCAGACTTAATTGCATGGGTGAAAAATTATTATATATAATGCTACCTGAATTCTTTGGCAATGTCCAATTATTATCTAACGTCCATTTAAAGCTATCAAGTCGGTTATTATTGGTGTTACTTACTAATAGCGTGTCTTGTTTGCAGCCAATATGAATCGTATCTTTTATGTGGGCTAGTACTATGTGCGCCGCAGTAAAATGTAATATTGTATCGGGAGTACGAATATGGCAGGCATTTACAATACTATCGCCACTAATGGATTTATGAATAGAAAGTGAATAGATACCATTGAGCTTGATAGGACTCGAAAAGCTGATATTAACGTTAGTACTCGTTAGACCATTAGTTACAGCCTTCGCTTGTAAGACACGCATGGAGTCGGGCCCCTTAACGGTAAAATTACTCCCATCGAGTTTAATTGACGAACTAAGAATAGGTTCTTTAAACACCAACTGAATGATTGAGTCGGCACAGCCCACTTTAGTAATACTATCCGCATAATTTGGTTTAGATGTCCTGATTACAACACTCGACTTAGCAGTATCCGAACAACCTCGTCTATTAGTAACTACTAACTGAACATTGTAAGTTTGATTAGAAAAAACAGTTGGATAATACTGAGGAACGGGAATACTATCCGTACTTTTATTTCCATTTCCAAAAGTCCAATCTCTAATAGAAATCTTTCCTGATTTACTTGTGTCGGTAAACATTGCAGGAGTAGTAGGACAAATTGTATCGGGATAAATAAATCCTGCTTTGATGAAAGTATCAATAGGTGTAATAATGGTAGTATTTGTGTCGATACAAGTACCGTTAGTCACAATAAGCGTTAAGGGCTTGGGTGTAAAATCAGTATAAACAACGGTATCTTTTGGCGCATTACCTATGGGAACTTTATTAAAAAACCATTGCCAACCTGTAGCATTATTATTTTTGGGTCCCATGCCAAAGAAAGACACAGCTAAGGAATCAACTTTGCAACTTATTCTAATAGGTTCATAATTAAAGCGGGCACTAAGACTATCTTTTGCTATCACATTAAAATCTAATGCAGTACCTAAAGGGGTTGGAATACTACACTCATTAATAATAGTTGATAAATAAACATTTTGCTTTAGCTTGATTCTGTATTTTCCTGTACTATTTATTGGGATACTGAGGTTGACATAAATGACGGATGAAATGCCATTAGAATCGCAATCTGTAGTTGCACTTGCAACAGAAACAATCGGATTGCTTAAAGGTCCTGTAATTTCAAAATCACTGCCATCGGGTGCTACTGAATTACATCGAATTGGACGTTTGAAAACCAACTTCAATTGTTGAGGCATACAGGGAAGAGGAGTAGTAATACTATCCATTGGTGTAGGCAGTTCATCCAATTTGGTGAAAGTAAAAGTTTCATTTAAGGGAATACTTGTTCCACAAATATCCTTCATGGTACTACCATTGTTGCCCAATTTAGTTACATACTGATAATCGCCGGTAGGCAAGGGAGAATTTAAATATACTACTACTGAATCGGTATCAAAACCTGTTCGGCACCCCCATCCACGTACAGAATCAACTATTGGGTTGGTACTAATTGCAAAGTCGCTACCATCTTGTACAATTGAGCTACAAAGCATTTTTTTGTTTAGCTTCAACTTAACCCTACTACCATCACAACTTACTAATACAGACTTAATATTGGGGTTAAGCGTATCGGTAATGACGGCTGAACCATCGCTACTACCATCAAAAGATAGATTATAACCTATTTGTGAATCGGTAAAGTGACTGACGAGCAATAGATATTTATGATCCTTTAAAATTGTGGGCTTTGCACTTATATTAAGTGGTCCCATATCGCCACACTCGAATAGATTTTTCCCGTTATCACCCGTACCTGTTGTTCCTGGTCGTCCCGACCAATTACAAGCAACAATTAGTGATGCATCTTTATATATATCGGCAGAATCGTTGGTTACATCAAACAATTGCCAATCGTAGTCATCAAGTCTATTTATAGGCACAATGGAAAATCCTAAAGTTCCTGTTTTATAACAGGTAAATTTATACCAAAAGGGATTTATATCTGTAAAAGGAGACGCATCCTTTTTACATGGAATAACTGGAATAACTTTTCCTCCACAGAGAGGGACACTAGTTTGAGAAAATACATTACTACCACATACAGGAAATGCGGATATGGGATTTTGGCCAATCTCAGTACATACAGTTGTAGGCTGTGCATTCGCATGGGAATACAAAAGCACAATTAAGAGTATCGAAAAAACAAATACTTTTTTAAACAACATTGCACGAATTAACAAACAATAAAAATAAGGAGTCTCATTTAAAATTGAACTCACTGTTGATTTATTACCAAATCATGGTGAAAACTATTCGTTTTATTCACGATGTTAGTAATGAAGGTTAGCGATGAACTATGAGTGCTAATTTATGAGTACTCATAGTTTGTCGCTTAGCGTTTAAATCACGCCATAAAGACTTCCACCTTTATTAAATAGTCTATCTATGCGCTTTTCTATTTCGGGTACTTTTTCGACAGGAGGTGCATGATGTGGTTTGATACGCGCATCTATAACAAACGGTCCTTTACAGCCCCAATGTTTGTTAGAAGTGAATGAATTGACCCCATAAATATCATGCGATGGATTACAACGGGTATAAGTTGCCCATAAATAATTGGATAACTGATGTGCCACAAACGAGCTATCATCGCAAACTATTATTTGAGCAATAGTCTCAATTTCAACTGAATTAGTAAGTTGTTCACTTAAGCGATCCATTTCTTGATGGGTAACTTCATAACTAACAAATTTCTTTGTTTGTAGTGCAATCACACCTGGCATGACTATTTGAGGATTTTCGAATGACTGCAACTCTTTAAATGCAGCGGGTACAGTCCTTGCTAACTCTCGTCTTTTTTCTCCGTAAGCAGCAAATACCACTTTACTACCACTATTAATACTTGTACCACTATAATCGAGTGTATCGATCGTTGTATTGGTATGAAAATGAATGTTACGAGTTAAATCAATTCGTTCAAATATGTATTCAAAAAAAGCCTGAATATTGTGAGTGGTTAATTTATTTGTGTCATCGGCAGTGATAAATAGGAATTTTGCTAAACTTAATTGCCCTGTTCCTAAAATGTGATTGGCAATTGTTAGCAACTCAGCAGGCGCTTTAGTGGGTAAATAGGGTGTATAACGTTCACTACCTATTGCCAACAACAGAGGATGAACTCCAGCTGCATCAACGGCATGCACTTCTTTTACGCCAGGAATCTCCGTTGCTATTGCCCCACCTGCCAATTCGTGAATCAGTTCTCCAAAACTAGTATCCTCTTGTGGAGGTCGTCCTACTACTGTAAATGGCCAAATTGCATTCTTTTTTGCATATACTTTATGAACACGCATCAATGGGAAGGGGTGTTGCAAGGAGTAATAACCAAGGTGATCGCCAAAAGGACCTTCTGGCTTATTTTCATTCGGATATATTTCGCCAGTAATTACAAAATCTGCATCGGTACTAATTGCAAATCCATCTTGATAAGTATATCTAAACCTTCTACCTGCTAAAGCACCGGCAAAAGTCATTTCACTAATTCCTTCGGGAAGTGGCATCACAGCAGCTAAACTATGAGCAGGAGGTCCACCTACAAAACAACTTACTCGTAAGGGCAAGCCCTTTCTATTTGCTTTTGTTTGGTGTATACCAATTCCCCTATGTAATTGATAATGTAAACCAATTTCTTTATTCAATTCATACTTATTACCAGTAAGTTGAACACGATACATTCCCAAATTAGATTTCATAATTCCCGGAGCATCAATATCCTCAGTATATACTTGTGGGAGTGTAACAAAGGCACCACCATCCATCGGCCAATGATGAATTAAAGGCAAATCGGCAATATTAATTTCTTGATATAGTACAGGTTTAGAGGTTGGATTCTTTAACGGAAGTGCGTTTATTGCAGCTAGCCCTGCCTGAATATTTTTGAAGGGATGTTGAAGGCCCTTCATTGGATTCTGTTTTAATTCAATTAACTGCTGAACTAAATGGAAAGTATCTCTGAAAATAAACTTACTTCTCTCAAGCGTACCAAAGATGTTTGAAGCAGCCCTAAAGGGGGAACCTTTCAAAGTACTCAATGGAGATCGCTTTACATTTTCGAACAATATTGCAGGCCCCTTTGCTTCATACATTCGCAATTGAATGGCAGCCATTTCTAGATAGGGATCTACTTCTTCTGTAATCCGTATAAGATGATTATTTTTTTCTAAATCAAGTAAGCAGTCTTCTAATGTTTTATATGCCATGTTTTAAGAACAAATTCCTAATGGGAATGTTGCATAGTTGCAAAAGTAAAGCTGTATATGATAAGTAAAGTGTTTGAAGGATATTTTGAAGAATTGAAATATGATAATAAAGATTATTCGTTTCAGATATACTCTTTAATTATCCTGATTAATTCTTTACCCGAAAAAGGTTTTGTGAGATAGTCAGTTGCACCTGCCGAAATTCCCTTGCTTTTATCAGCAACATCTGCTAAAGCAGATAAAAAAATGAAAGGGATATTTTTGGTTGCTTCATTTTCTTTTATCAATCTCAGAAGCTCAAATCCATCGACCTTTTCCATCATGACATCACTAATAATTAAGTGAAGAATATTGGAAGATGCAACTGCATATCCGTCTAAAGCATTAGATGCTTTAAGTGCATTGAAGCCGTTAAATTCTAGTATTGAAACAATATTCTGAAGTAATAATAGTTCGTCTTCGACTACTAATATTGTTTTCTTCTCTTCCATTATTTATTTTAGTTTAGTAAGGTATTTTGATAGAGAAGATTGTGCCGCTATTAACACGGCTTTTTACACTGACTGAACCATTATGCTGATTGACAAAATATTTCACTACTACTAAGCCAATACCTGTTCCAGGTATGTTTGCCACATTACTACCTCTTGAGAAAGATGAGAACAGTTTTGCAAGATCTTCTTTGTAAATACCAATACCAAAGTCAACGATCGAGAATGTAATAAATGTCTTACTATATCTCAATCTTAGTTTAGGAGATTTACTCTGACTCGAATACTTAAATGCGTTATCAATCAGGTTCTGAAGAATATGACGAACCATCTTTGTATCGAAAGGAAATAATCGTTCACGCCCCTTTACCTCAAGTTCCAACTGCCTACCATCTTTCCAAGGAGAATAAGCACTCTTACTAATTGTGTTTACAAAGTCGATTAGAGAAACTGCTTCAGGGTTAAACTCAATTTTTCCTGCTTCAATCTTGCTAATCATCAAGATATCATTCATGAAAGTAGTCATTCGTTCCACTTCACTCAATATATGATTAGCATAATTATCAATGTCCTCTTTAGGCTTATCATTCGCCAACATCATCTGAATAATCTCAGCACATGAAGAAATAATTGCCAACGGAGTTCTCATTTCATGAGAAACCATATTTACAAACGCAGATTTCAACTCGTTAAGTTCCTTCTCTCGCTTTACTACTTCCAATAAATTTTCTTCAACTGCTACTTCGCTAGTGATATCATTAAATACTGCCACTATACTACTAAGTTTATTTTCGTTTGTCACTGCTATCTTACTTATGTTGTAATTTAACCAGTTTTTGCTGTTGTTCTTCCGTGAAAAGATAATCCTCCCATCTACTTCGTTATTCTTTCCTGCAAGCATACCAAATAAGTGGCTATAAAAAGAATATTCTTTAAGAGGGATATGGCTAAACATGTTGCCTTCAAATGTATCATTAATTGATTCAATAGAAAACATTTTTTTAAATGCATCATTCAAGAAGCTAACTTCTAAGTTGTCATTTGCAATTAAAACAACATCCTTTACTCGATTTAGCGCATTTTTATATTGTTGAATTAATTGTTGAAACTCTGATGAAATTTCTTTTTGTTCAGTAATATCTATTGAATAACTAACAATTTTATCAATCGAATTATTAAGGGAACGAATTGGGAAGAAAAAAGTTTTAAGATGACACGTTTTTCCTAATTCATTAATGATAGACTCTTCAAATTTTGATACAGTACCATTTTTTACGGTTTCATTGAAGCAATTAGCTCTTATTAAATTTTCCGGCTTGGCAATATTGTAATGATTATTATATTCAACATCTGTTTTACCAATTATAAACTTTCTCTTTTCATCATTATCAATAGCGGCCTTATTTACATACAGATATTCTTTCTCGGTGTTATAAACAGCTATTGCTGATGGCAAATCGTTTACAATTTGTTCGAAGAAAGCGTTATTGAAACCTGAACTATATTGATTTGTTGTATTTGAGGAGATATAGGCCTCTTTGTAAATCCATAAATGACCTACTATAATATTATCAATTACAACAGGGGAATAGTCACGAAAGAGCGAGCGTCCGTCACGTAAAAAAATTTCCTCACCTACACAAGGCTTTCCTGATTCAATTAATTCTTCGATTCTATAAATGAAGCGAGAAGGGTTTTTAAATAAGAAACTCGAAGCAATGACACCGTCTTCATAATTTGATCCAATCATTGAATCAGGTGCAAACTTGATTTTAAATAGTGAACAAAACTTATCATTTACAAATTCTACAACTCTTTCGGAAGACTCAAATAGAATAGCATCTGAAAGACATTTCAGTATACCTGAAAGCTTCTGCTGTTCAATATGATATGTTCCTGTTGTATTCATCCGATTATTTACTAATTACTTTTTTTATTATTCTATAAAATAGATCTTGAAACTCGTATTAACCAAAGTTTTAAACCCTATTTCTTATATCTTAAAACAGACCCTTAAATCCTCTGAACTACCTCTTTAACACTTTTGCAAGCAATTCGGATTTTGAGCGAACTTCAAGTTTTGTATAAACATTCTTCAAATGATCGTTTACGGTTGTTGAAGAGATTCCAAGCACATGAGAAATCTCCTTATATGTCAACCCCTTTAGTAGTTCATTTACTACCTCGCGCTCCCTAGTTGTAAGTTTCGCTGTAACATCTTCAAATGAATCCTGAGGCCGATGAATCTTGTGGAATAACTTCAAAGCAACCGCAGGTGTTATTAATGCACCTCCATTTCGAATAATTTCTATATTACCAAGCAAATCCTTAACCTTAAAGGGCTTTAATAAATATCCATTTGCTCCCCGTTGAATACAATCAAAAACAATATTTTCATCATCATTGCCTGTAATGACCACTATATGAACTTCATGCCAATGTTTCCTTATATAAGTAATACCCTCTAAGCCTGATATTCCTGGCAATCCTAGATCTATCAATATCAAATAAGGTTCATCAACATCATCTGTTTTGTTCAAAAATGCTTCCACGCTATTAAAAGAAAAAGACATTTCTACATCCTTTTCCATTTTGATGCAATCCTCAATATTGCGCCTCAAAGAATGGTCATCTTCTATTATTCCAACTGAAATCATACTCATTAAATTTAAATAAACCAAAAAATTGATTCTCACTTTACTTGACTGACAGAAAAATAATGGTTTAACCCTATTTTTCCAATCTGACCTGATAAAGGAAATTAATTGGTCTAATTCAATAATGGGTAATAAAAAATACAAACACGAAGTTGCAGTAATTTTAGGAAATGAAGTTTCCCTTAAACAAGGGAGAATCCTTAAACTTTATAAAAAGTACAAAGAATTCAACGAATAACCAAATTAAAAGCCCCGCAATAAATTAATTATGCGAGGCTTTGTTAATATTTAACACCAACGTATTATTCTACTTTAGTCAACTTTATAACATTAGTTGGCAAATGCAAATGAACAGGGGTACTTCCTGTATTAATCACAACATCACCTGATTTAACTAATCCATTTTTCTTTAAAACTGAAATCTGTTCGTCAATCATACTATCAAGATTAGTCTCTTGATCAAAATAAAATGCTCTAACACCCCAACTTAAACTCAATTGGTTTACCAAAGTCCTTTCTTTTGTAAATACATACAAAGGTGATTCAGGACGATAGCTACTTAACATGAAACCTGTCTTTCCACTTTGAGTCATACCAATTAAAGCTGTAGCTTTAATATCGGCAGCAAGTTTACAAGCATTATAACAAATTGCATCACTTGAGAAAGAAGGAGAGTGTTGTTGAGGATTCAAATCATCTTCTCTGTTATACCTATATTCTTTTTGTTCTACTTCTCCAATTATCTTCCGCATTGTTTCGACAACTAATGCAGGATGTTGACCTGCAGCAGTCTCTCCTGATAACATTACCGCATCTGCACCTTCAAGAACCGCATTTGCAACGTCAGTAATTTCACTTCTATTAGGCTTAACTCTATCAATCATACTCTCCATCATTTGAGTAGCCACGATTACAGGTTTTGCACGGTGAATACACTTCCGAATCAAGTCTCTTTGAATTAATGGAATTTTCTCTACAGGCAATTCAACTCCAAGGTCTCCACGAGCAACCATGATAGCATCGCTTTCATTGATAATATCACGAATAGTAACTAAAGCTTCAGGTTTTTCTATTTTAGCAATGATCTTAGTCTTACTCTTTTTCTCATCTAATTTACTTCTAAGGATAACAATATCCTTAACGCTTCTTACAAAACTTAAAGCTACCCAATCGCACTCTTGTTCTATAATAAATGCTAAGTCAACAAGATCCTTTTCAGTCAATGCAGGCAAAGATATCTTTGTATCAGGCAGGTTTAATCCTTTTTTTGATGACAAGATACCTCCTAATGTTACTTCGACTTTTACGTTTTTTTCTTTTGTAATATCAACAACTCTTACTTCAATTTTGCCATCATCAATCATGATGATGTTACCTACTCTTACATCGCCTGCAAGATTTGGATAGGAAACATAGATTTTTTCCATGGTACCTACGCACTTTTCATTAGTAAACGTAAGGATATCTCCCACTTTTAAGTCTAAAGCATTATTCTCAATTTCACCTACTCTAAGTTTAGGGCCTTGTAAATCGGCAAGAATGGCAATATTTTGTCCTTCGGTTGCATTAATAGCGCGAATATGCTTAATTATTTGCGCCTTATCTTCATGACTTCCGTGAGAAAAGTTTAACCGAAATACATTTACTCCTGCTTTTACTAAAGCAAGCATCTGATCATAACTATCGCAAGCTGGACCAACCGTAGCTACGATTTTTGTTTTTTGTTGTGGCGTATTCTGCATAAGTGTGTTCTATGTTGTTTGAATGTTTTTTGTTAATAATACAAGTGTAACCCTAATTTGTTATTTAAAATAGCTTACTAATTTAAATTAGCTTGCCAAAATCTTAACTATTTTCATCCACTCCTGACCAATTTTTTGTTTTTCTTTCACTGCTTTATCTAAAGGTGTATAGTGAATTTTATTATTAATTACACCAACCATTACATTATTCCTTCCTACCATCAAGCTTTCAACTGCATAATATCCCATGTGACTTGCTATCAAACGGTCGCTACACGTAGGAGAACCTCCTCTTTGTATGTGCCCAAGAATACACACTCTAGTATCGGCAGCAGGAATTCTTTCTCTAATAATTTTTGCAATGTTTTCTGCGCCGCCAAATTTATCACCTTCTGCAACAACTACTAGATTAACAAGTTTCTTTCTTCTCTCTTTTTCGTTCAAAGATTTAATGAGTTCTTCAATATCAGTGTCAGTTTCGGGGATAAGGATATTTTCTGCACCTGTAGCAATACCGCTATGCAAGGCAATATAACCGGCATCTCGTCCCATTACTTCTACTAAAAACAAACGATCATGTGCATCCATTGTATCACGGATCTTATCAATTGCTTCAACTGCAGTATTTACTGCTGTATCAAACCCTATTGTAACATCACTACCTGCAATATCTTTATCAATTGTTCCGGGAAGTCCGATACAAGGAATATCAAATTCAGAACTAAATTGCTGTGCACCCCTAAAGCTGCCATCTCCACCAATTATTACAAGCCCATCAATACCATGTTTTACCAAGTTTTGATACGCTTTTTCTCTGCCAGCGGCTTCACGAAATTCCAAACAACGAGCCGTTTTTAAAATTGTACCACCTCGTTGAATGATATTTGCAACACTTCTGTTTGTCATGTGAACGATGTCGTCTTCTACCATGCCTGCATATCCTCGCATGATTCCAAATACCGACAATCCATAATAGTTACCTGTGCGAACGACTGCCCTAACTGCGGCATTCATACCGGGAGCATCTCCCCCCGATGTCAGCACCCCAATTTTTGTAACTTTTCTCTTATCCATCTTATAAATATATTTATTATTGTGACTTGAAATAGTTTCCGAAAGTGCCAAATGTAGGCAATTGATACAAAGTAACAATACATCTGTATTTTGTTAATATTTGCTTAACAGGGCTTCTTTAATGCAATAGATTTATATTTTGAGTGCACAGAATGCAATAGCAATAAGGCTTTTGCGAAAACGTTTTCATATTTCTAAAATATAATTCTTTCTTTAAAAAATATTAATAATGAATACAATAATTACAGGAAGTAATGGTTATTTAGGTCAGTTTCTATGCAATTTCTTATCTGAAACAGGGATACAAGTCAAGGCTATTAGTAGAGGGATAAATAAAAATATTAGAATAAATTCCCAAGACTATTTTGGGGTAGATTTAACAATAGAAAAGGATATTTTTTCCGTTATTTCGTCAATAAACCCTGATATCATTATACATAATGCTGCAATGAGTAAACCTGATTTTTGTGACGCAAATAAAGAGGCCTGCCTTTTACAAAACGTTTCTTCAACAAAATATTTACTTGAAGCTGCCGCTAAATCACATGCGAGATTTATTTATGTATCAACAGATTTTGTTTTCGGAGAAGACGGACCACACGCCGAGGACTCCTTACCTGCCCCATTAAACTTTTATGGTGAAACAAAACTAATGGCAGAAGAATTAGTTAAAAAAAGTGGTCTTTCCTATTCAATTATGCGACCTGTATTTATATATGGTCCCTGTTATGAAGGTATGAAACCTACCTTCCTTCATTGGGTAAAAAATAGCCTTGAAAACAACAAACAAATAAAAGTAGTTGATGACCAAAAACGTACACCCACTTTCGTGTTAGACATCTGTAAAGGATTACACGCAATGATGACAAATAAGGTGACAGGAAACTTTCATCTTGCAGGAAATGATATTATTTCTCCTTATCAAATGGCCATAAAAGTTGCAGAAATTTTAGGATTAAATGCCTCACTTATTGAACCGGTAGATTCCGAGAATTTTCCCGAACCTGTAAAGCGAGCTAAGAAATCGGGACTGACTTGCGATAGGGCAAAAAGGGAACTTGGTTATCAACCAATAAGTTTTGAAGAAGGGATTCGATTGACATTCGCTCTGTAATTTTCGATAAGTATAAACAAGCAATAGTAGTATTTAATCATTTCTTATTTATTACTGACAAGATAGAAGTTAAAACCATTTGAATAAGGCTTAGTTGAATGACATAACAACACTTAAATCGCTTCCAATTTTGCAATAACGTCATTTACTTGAGGGATTAATAATTGTTGCCCATCGTTGACGATTACAAAATCACATAACCACATTTTTGTTTCTTGATCAATTTGCTTATCCATTCTTGCAAGAACATCCTCACGCGACATATTATCACGCAGCATAATTCGCTGAATTCGCATTGCATCAGGAGCCTTTACGCCAATAATATAATCGAGGTCATCAGCAGTACCTGCCTCAAATAAAAGCGCAGCTTCTTTTATACAAATTGGTGAAGACTGCTGACTCATCCACTCCTCAGCCGCCTTGATAGTAGCTGGATGAGTTAATCCATTTAATATTTCAAGTTGCTTTTCGTCGTTGAAGACAATATTTGCAATATATTTTCTGTTTAATTTCCCTTCAATGTATGATTCTTCTCCAAATGCCTGTTTAACCGCTTTTATTAAGGTTTCATCCTTTTCCATGATTGTTTTAGCTATAATATCAGCATCAATCACAGGTATTCCCATTGTCATAAAAATTTTTGCCACTGTACTTTTGCCACTTCCAATGCCTCCTGTTAACCCGACTTTTATCATGCTCACAATTTTACAAAGTACTAAGTTATAAATATTTTAGTTGTAAGTACTAAGTTGGAAATATAAAATTAGAGGTATTTCGTTTACAGTAAATTAAACTTTGCCCAAATAGCAATTTGACAACAACTCAAAGGCTTACCAACTAATTCTTTTAAAATAGAAAAATCCCAAACTGCTTTTACAATTTGGGATTAAAACCTATTCAATAAAATTGTATTTCTTATTTAAAGTAGCATCTCAATACAATGAAAAAACTACTTATATTTTAAATTCTAATTCAATTACTAGGCTGTTGTTGCAACAGGCTTACTTATAGCAACTGTCATCTCCATGCTGATTGCACTTTTTTCTATTTTAAGATAGCTACCAGGATTTACTTCAATCTGCAAAGTCCCATCTTCATTAATTTTATAAATTGAAGCGTGAATACCAGAATTAGTAACAATTTTAGCTCCTTTTTGCAAATCGTCAATAAATTGCTTTTGCTCTTTTGCTTTCTTAGCTTGTGGCCTTATCATAAAAAACCAGAATACGAATATGATACCGCCCATCAAAATCAATTGAATTGAACCGCCCTGTTTTGGGTCTCCTGCTGCGAGAAGCATTACATTTAAATTAGTCATCCTTTTTTGTTTTATTGTTTGTATAAATATTTATTATTATTTCAAAATCACCTCGAACAAGAATCCATTACGATCCTAACACCAAATTTTTCAATATACCCTTGAACATTTCCCTTAATACCTACTACTTTTTTTCTTTCGGCAGAAGCACTTTATCGTTTGGTGCATTACGAATGGTACCCGTAAATACGAGAAACTTATCTGTCCCATTAAATGTATTGGTACTCACAATAATTGTTTTGTGAATATCGCCTCCTTGATTATGATTTTTATTACTATCAAATGAGCCTGTAACCCAACCTTCTGCATTTGGGACAATAGGTTCTTTCGAATAATCTGCAACAGTACAACCACAACTAGGTTTAGCACTTGTGATAATCAGGGGTTTGGTCCCAATATTTTTGCATCTAAATTTCACTAATGCCTTTTCTCCCATATTTATACTGCCAAAATTTAATGCAGTATCTATCCACTGAACGGTTGTAAAATTTGCAGAATCAACTGCAGCTCTCTTTTGAAGTTCTGCATTTGAACCATCATTACAAGCACTTGTCATTATAATTATTGACAACAAAGAACAAATCGCTAATAGCTTTTTCATCTCCTGCTCTTATTTTAATAATTTACCTTATAACTAATTAAATTCTATCACCCTAATACAGAAACAGAGTAGATCAATTATACTATCTTCTTTGTTTGAAATCTACTTTATTCAATTTTCCTTCAGCCTCTAAATCCTTGTGAATACTATCTAATATTCCATTCACAAAATGTCCACTTTGCTCGGTACTATATTCTTTTGCTAAATCAATATATTCGTTGATTGTAACTTTTGTTGGAATAGTTTCAAAATAAAGAAATTCACTTACACCCATCTGCATAAGCACCATATCAAGCGTTGCAATACGATCTACATCCCAATTTTGAAGTTTGGGTTTGATTAATTCCAATAAATATTGACGCTTATTATATGTTGTAATTAATAACGACTTTGCAAATGACCATTTATCGGGAGAAATAATTTCCTGAAGGTTACTATTTGTTGGTTTAGATAGGAAATTACTAACTAAAAGTGTTACCATTTCGCAATCATCATCCCAATTATTGAATAATTCCTCTAAATGCGAAGTAAAGACATCGTCGGGAAGCAAGAAATCTGTGAATATTATTTTCAAAATATCCTTTTCGGTACCTTTTTCTCTGCTTTTGGTATTAATGTACAGTTGATATTCATTGCTTGAAACCAACTTCTTGTAAATTCGTTTTAGAATATCTTCATTTAGTAATCTATTAGGCTTAATTGTTTCAATTGCTTTCTTAAAAGATTCATTTTCAACAATCCTCCACAGTAATTCATTACCCGAAATCTTAGTATTCACGTTCAAATCATCTACTGTTGGTAAATGTTTACTTGCTTTATTAAGGGCATCAGTCTCTGCATATCTAGCTACTTCAGTAACAAAATATAGGATGTAAACCAATAATTCTCTAGTGTTGTCAAAACTCTTCTGCAATTCTGTGACAGGGTTCTTAATGGCGTTGTCGCCTCCTGAAACATCCATCATATACAGTAATTGCATCACCTTTACTCTAATATTTCTTCTACTTATCATTCAAAAAAGAACTTTTTTATCCCGCAGCGAAGATAGGGGAAACCATTACTTTTCATTAATTAATACCTTATTTTTTAAAAGTTGTTGCATTTCCTTTGCATTTCAAGAGGAAGAGGAGGTTAACTAAACGACTTTCTTCCTATACCCTCTATATACCATTTTCCCACATGCAGCATTGACTCCTTCTTTAAATTTTGGATTGCTTTCATTATAAGTGTCAACACATTTTAGTAGATTTCGCATCACTTTTTGAGTACCGGTTAAATTGCGATTAAAAGTCAGCTTCAAAGTAGAATCAGCTCTTGTAAGGTCTTTTGTATTCCCATCTGTAAAGTAAAATTGATCTATCTGTGTTTTAAAAAAGTCTAATTGAAATTTTGTAATCACCGATGAAACCTTCGGATAATTCTCCATAATTAACTTGTAAAATAAGTTAAGCCTCGAAACGGAGAGGTCATCTGAAGCGTCATAAAAATAATGATATGAGAAATCAACAGCTGCAGAGAACCTTTTATATCTCATTAAATCTGTTACATCCAATGTTTTCTTATATAATTCTTCTGCCGTCGCACATACTGTTTTTTTTGCTTCCAATTTGGCATTAGAACCTGTTTTATCATTCGCTAATATTTCGTAAGAAAGAATAGTTGATTTATTATCCTTCTTCAATTTTTCGAAGAAAATAATCAAATCTTCGTTCTCTTTAATGATGTCAATATTGCTTTCTATATATTCTATTACCCTGTTATTTCTATCAATTGCTTCTTGTTGTTTAATAGTCATGCTAAATTTTGGGTAAATATACTCTTTGGTAAAGATTAAGTGCTGTATTAAATATAAAATAGCCTTCTAATTATATCACAATTGGGTTAGCACTATTCTTTTCTCTTCTTTAGATTTCGAATATCTTAAAACTTTCGGGAGCATAAAAGTTTTTCGCTTAAAGAGTTTCGTGGAGTCACAAACCTCGGCAGTCTGCCACGCGGAGTGTCCTCACGCAGAGAAAAACTTTTATGAACCTAAAATTTAACCTCCTTTCAAAATTACATACACTACATTTGCTTTCGCAGTGATTTCGCCGGTGACTAAGAAGCCTTTTGTCAGTTAATCAAAATAAACAGAGGCTTATGTCATACTTCGGTCATTGCTCATTTTTTTACACAAAATTGTTCCCCATTTGGGCATCGGCTATTTCTTTCTACAACACTCATTTAATTACCATTACTAATCATTTATTTCTATTCAAATTTTCAACAATATGCTTTGCTATTACCACTCAAAACTACTTCTCCATGAAGTATATATCAGCTAAAGCTTCTCAGGTAGGTTCTATCACTTTGATGCTTCCTCTTGCTTCCTTTCTATTTCCTGAAACTCCCTCGCTAATGTCGGGTTTTATATCTCAAAAACGTCTTTCACACTGCTTCGTTTATCATGAACATTCGCCGCCACATCATAGAGTCAATTGAACACGTCACGTGTCTTATTGGTTCCGTGACGTGGTCAGTTGAACTGCAACACACAATTGCATGGTTTCAGCACAATTATACAAGAATGATTCAAGGAAGCTCGAATACGAGTCCTTATACCTGTTAAAAGATTGCTGTAACTTGTATACCTCTTCTTGCTTGCATGAAGACACATGATGTGTTCAATTGGTCACATCAAGCTATCAATAAGACACATGAAGTGTCAACATGCTTTTTTGAGGGATTAAACAATACGTAAATTGGATTTTCGTCTATTATAATTCCGCCTAAGGCATTGATTAATAGTTATTTATTAAAACATTAAATAAAAGAAAATGGCTTCGTTTCCAAGAAAAGAAAGTTTATTAAACCTCTATTTTATTAGAGTGGTAGCATATATCCTTGCTAATTTATTGAGGTTTTTAGTGAGTGATAAAAACAAGGATGAGATGACTGAATGTCTCGAAGAATGGAATAAAACCTATCCAGCAGCAATAAATCCAACAACAAGTACAGAGGATATGGTAGCCGATAAGAATTTGGCAAGGGAAAAAATGAAGGATATTCTAAGAACGATTTTTGGCGATATTGCCACAAGTAAACTGACTTCCACAGACAGGACTGTGATGCAAATTCCAGTATTAGGTGGTTATCATGCCTACGTTCCAATGGCAGATTGTTGGCCAATTGGAAGTTTGAAACAGGGCTCGAGGCTTTCGCACAAAATCTCTTTTACAGATAATGTGTCTAGCAAAAAAGCTAAACCTTATGGAGTGAAAGGCTGTGAAATATGGTCGAAAATTGGAGGAGAAACCCCTGTTTCTCAATCTGAAATGGTCTATCTCGGCACCCTAACAACCACACCCTACACCATTAATTACGACGGTACACAAGGAGGACTAATGGTTTACTATTGGGTAAGATGGGTAGATAAAAAGAATAAGGGCAAATGGGGGCCTGGCTTTTCTGGAATCATATTGCCTTAGTGTCTCTCTCAATTTCACTTTGTTAAGTTGCCATAAGGAAGGTTTCGCTCAAAGCGAAGCCTTCCTTAACCTAAAGGCATCAATTCCTAAATGATAATTTCTAAACCTATACCATTATATAAAAGTCTTAAATCCATATTACTATTGCTATTCACTTGAACTCCTTCATTACTTTTTATTCCTGCTACCAATTTATTTTGAAAATTAACGAAAGTTTTTTTGGCAATATCAATAATTAATTTGAATATTTGTTTCAGCACAGAACAGCACAGTATAACAACTGATGATTTAACGATTGATAACAAAATATGAGTTCTCTTCAAATAAAATTAGACGATAATTTAAAGACCTCAAAAGTGAGACAACTTGTAGATGCTATTACAGCAGCTATCAGTAGTCATACCTTAGAAGAAGGTGAAGTGCTGCCTTCGGTAAATGAATTGAGCAACTCACTCAACATTGCAAGGGATACAGTTTTCAAAGCCTATTCGGAATTGAAAAAACTAGGCATCGTCGATTCTACTAGAGCGAAGGGTTATTATGTGGCTAATTCCTTAAATAAAATATTCCTTTTCCTCGATAGTTTCAGTCCTTATAAAGATGTATTGTACAATGCTTTGATACAAAAAATGGATGGACACTATACAGTTGACCTTGGTTTCCATAACTATAATGAAGACATTTTCGAAACCGTCATCTCTCACAGCCTTGGCAAATACAATAATTATGTAGTGATGAATTGCAACAGCACACAGTTGCATGAGGTGCTAGGAAATATTCAAAAGGATAAATTATTGCTGTTAGATTGGGGCAATTTTGAAGACTTACAATATTCCTCAGTCATCCAAAACTTTGGCGAACAGCCCTATCAATGCCTTTTACAAGTAAAGGGCTTGTTGAAAAAATATGATGAATTTATTTATGTTGATAATGAGGGGTCGCAACATCCTATCGAAACGCAGGAATGGTTTATCAAGTTCTGTAAGGAAGCCAAAATCAAATGCCGGATAGAAACACATATAAAGGAAGAAGATGTTCAAGAGGGCAAAGCATTCTTCCTCGTTCAGCACCTCGATGTGGTGTCGCTGATAAAGACTGCTAAGAAAAAGAATTTAGATATAGGCAAACATGTAGGTATCATCTGCTATAACGACTCACCGATGTTCGAGGTGATTGAAAATGGCATTACTGTAATCTCTACCGACTTTGCCAAAATGGGAGAATTGGCTGCCGAGTTTATTTTGACTAA
>CANCPA010000078.1 GCA_947379895.1 Chitinophagaceae bacterium
TTTACCACAATGAACACGAAGATTTATACAAAGAAACACAAGGATTAAAAAGTTAATTCAAGTAAATAATCATAATTATTTTAATAAAAAACTTAGTGCCCCTTGTTTTTTCCTTGATTACCTTGTGGTAAAAGCTCCTGAGTGGTAACGATTTTCTACTTCATAGGATTAAGATTATTACACCTTTTCAGAAATTGAAATGATTCCTAATTAGTAATTTGCTAACTAAAGTTAATACCCTCTTTTACCATGCTTACTACCCTTGCTACCCCTATTACTACTACCGCCCTCCTCGTCTGTCATGTTTCTGATAATTTTATCTAACTGACGTTGTTGTCCAGGAAACATCTTCAGGTTATAGGTAAATGTTAGTAGAAAATATTGTTTCAAGACGTTGTTTTGTACATCTTGAATATAATTGGTGGTAATATTTCGACTTACATTTACATTTTGATTCAATATATCTACGATAACCAATTTTATTTCTCCTTGCCTTTTTCTAAATAATTCTTTTGCAATACTAGCATTCCACAAAGGGAGATTCGCATTATAACCCGATGCTAACCCACTATTAAAAGAATAATTGAAGGTGCTACCTAATACCCAATCACCGGGAAAAGTATAAGTAGGTTCTATGGATAAACTCTCGGTATAATAATTTTTATTATTCTGTTGCTTTATAGAGTAACTAACCAAATGATAATTGAATCCTGCATTAAAATTAAGATCTAGCTTTTCTTTAATATTCATTGTCCAATTGATATTCTCACCTGCATTTGAAGCATGAGTATAATTCAAAGCATTATTAATTAAGCTTACATCTCTCGAATAAGCTGCATTTGTTATGAAGTTCAGGTTACTCTTTGGACTCTTTAATTGTATACCATAATTAAAATGTGTATTAACATTGAATGCCCCATTTTGATTTTGATAAGTGGTAGTCTGATATCCATTTGGCAATTGAGTGGTACTCGAAACGACCTTGTTATTAGTAATTCCACCACTAAGCGTTAATGAAATATTTCGAAAACTGACAGGGTCAACATAGGTATACAACATCCGTAAGCTATGCGAAAACTCTTGACCAAGATAAGGATTACCGGTAATGATATTTGCAGGATTACTGTTATTAGGAACGGGCTGTAACTCGGAAATGCCGGGTTGATTACTTCTGCCATTATAATTAATCCTCAGATTTTCTTGTTTGCTGAATGCATATAAAAAGTTTGCAGTAGGATATATATTGGTAAAGTTCCTATCGATACTTGTATTTTTTGTGGTATTATAACTATGCAGATTTGTATATTGTATCCCATTAGAAATGCCAAAATTAATCTTTCCAGTTTTTATTCTATAACCAATACTAATTCTGTTTGAATTGCTTCCATTATTAAATTTATTGGTAAGACTATCTACTAAATATGAATATTTAGTAGAAGTAGTATCAAAAGAATATGTTTTTGCATCAGAAAGACTATTCCGTTGATTGTATCCATAACTTATTTCGATGATGTTATTTGCAAAAATGGGAAAAGTGTAAGAAAGATTACTACCTATCACATTACTGTTTCCCACGCTATTTCTTATCTGATTTGTAACTTTAGTGGAGTCGTTAGGGACAAAATAATTAGTAACTGCATTATTAAACCCACTTGCATCAGTATTATTTAAATTTCCAGAAAGACTTAAAGAAAACGTATGCCCCGGCGCCTTAAAACGATGACGAAACGTTGCATTTATACTTCCACTAACATTTTTATTATTTCCCCCCGATTGTTGATTATAACTGTTCTGCTGTAAGGGATTAACGTTATAAATAAGACTTTTATTAGTAAATGACGTATTCTGATTGTTAGAATTTCCATTTTGTATACTAATATCGGGGCGAATAATCAAAACATTCATTGAATCGAAAGTATGTTCGAGATTTAAATTAATTCGATGATTTTCGCTACTCTTTATGGAATGATTGGTGGCATTAGTAAAGTTAGACGTGTCAGTAGTAGGTAAGAATGTCTCTTTAAAACTCTTTGTTTCTTTGTCAGTTACAAGGTTATTATAAAAATAACTACCTGAGAAGTCTGTTTTTTTATTCCAACTATCCGAAAAATTCAATCCGGCCGCCTTAGTAGTTGTAATACCACCTCTACTTTGACCACTTCCTCCTCCATCTTGTGGGGTAAATCCTTGAACATTAATATTATTAGTCTGAGCAAGAACAGTGGTCTTTTGATCTCCTGTAAAACGGCTAAAGTTCACGTTCCCCTCATATCTTCTATCACTTCCATCTGCAACAACACCCTTACCAAAATAGCCTTTCTTTTTGTTTTTCTTGGTGGTGATATTGATAGTTTTAATACGAACACCATCATCAAAACCACTAAAAGCGCTTTGATCTGTCATTGCATCATACACTTGAATTTTATCGACGATATCAGGAGGAAGATTTCTTGTTGCCATCTTCGGGTCATTACCAAAGAAACGTTTCCCATCCACAAAAATGCGTTGTACTTGCTCACCTTGTGCAGATACATTTCCATCGCCATCGACGGTAACGCCGGGTAATTTTTTTAAAAGATCTTCTACAACTGCATTAGGTTTAGTTTTAAAACTACTTGCACTATATTGTATCGTATCATCTTTTACAATGATTGGTTTTATAGTGGTTACTATGACTTCTTCTAAGTCTTTAGATTCCTGTTTCATATAGATATTGCCTAAATCAATACTAGGTTGCTCTTCATTTAGGGTAATTTTTCTTGAAATGGTTTTAAATCCTTGAAAACTAAGCTGAATCAGATAAAAACCAAGTGGAACATTTTTAATTAAAAACAAACCCTTGTCTTTGCTAAGTCCAAATTCTACAACACTCGAGTCATTAGGGTCAATGATAGAAATAGAAGCTGATTTGAGAGACTGCTTTCCTACACTATCAATCAATTTGCCTGTAATTGCACCTGTATTTTGGGCAAAAAGATGATTAATACATAAAAGAAAGATAAAAAGAAGAAATATTTTGTGCATATCTAAGAAAGAGTCAATGAAAATAAACTACTTATACAAATTGTTATATCAGTCACACAAAGACCTATCCATATCTTTTAAGTTTAAATCAGCATCAACTTTAAGCGCTTTAAATATAATCTGTTCGTTTGTAGAAATGTATTTCTTCAAATCAATGAATTCATTTTAAGCTTATTGTTTTTAAAAATAACTCATGAACAGTATCATTATTTAGGAAAGGATTTAATAATTCATTCATTTGCAATTTTCGTTTGATTACATTTGTCTGTATCAATAAGTCATATTATTAATGCCATTTGGATAAATGTGAATTAATTGTATTAAAAAAATTATATGATTTCAAATAATGAATTTTTCAAAAGTTGTTTAATCTTTAGTTGGTGTGTTATTACTTTCTATTCCTGTGTTAATACAAACCAAACTGTAATAAGACACAATCTTGATACTAATATTACAAATCAAAAAAACAGTGCTGTTTTGGAAAATCGTTTTTTGATTGTGAATAAAAACAAGACTGTATTTGCTAATGGGAACGACACGAGTATGTCAGATAGAGTCATCATCGCACTAAACGATGTGAACATTAAGAGCAGAAAGAGTCATATAAAATTGATTCGTGGAGAATGTACTGTATTCCATTTCGCTGAGAATTATGAAATTATGAAAGGAGAATATTTTGAAATCGCTATTAAGAAGAATCATCCTAAACCTGTAAAGCCTAAAGTTTGGTATGAACCTACAAAGAATGCATCTGTAATTGAAAATGAAGACTTCCGAATATTCAAAGAACAGTTAGGTGTAGGTGAAGAAAGGGCTTTTCATAGTCATCTAGAAAGATTAGTTATCAGGTTAAATAAGGTTCAATTGACAGATCCTCGGTTTTATCCAAATGGTCAGGAGGGGGTAGGCATCCAAGAACCTAATACCGTTAAATTTGCAGAACCAATTGAACATGTGGTTAAAAACTTAAGTAATATACCATTGTTCAATATTGTACTTGAGTTTAAACCGTAAGTTAGTGATGAATTATGAGTTATGAGTTTGGTTAAACAGTATTATAAGAATTTGATTTATGCATAAAAAGATTTTGTTTCCTCTTTTCATTCTGTTGCTATTCATTATTTGTAATTCATTTACTACCAAAAGTAAGATTGGATGGGGGAATAGAAACAGCCAATTAGTCATTCATTTCATTCATTCTGTAAATGGGAAACCTGCAGAATTCAATCAGCTAATTTATACTAATAAGGCTGGTAATCGATACATGATTAAGGAGTTGCAATATTTTGTTTCAGAACTTACCTTGAAAAAAAACAATGGCGTACTTTTGCCTTTAAATATTCCAAAAGGTATTCATTATGTAGATTCTGATTTACCAAAAACTAGTACCCTAACGATACCAATAGATACTGAAATGGATAGTTGTATAGGTTTGACTTTCAGATTTGGAATTGCTAAAGAAAAAAATAAATCCAATTTATTCAAAAATCCACCTAACAACTTAATGTCTTGGCCTGATCAAATGGGAGGTGGTTATCATTATATGAAACTGAATCTTAAATATGCAAATAAAGACGGGCAACTATCAAACTTTAATTGTCATCTTGGTTTGGGAAAGGCAAATGATTCGGATACTGCATCAATCATTGACAATAGTTTTGGGTTGAATGTAACTTCAATAAATCCGATAGTTGTTCAAACAGGAAAGACAACAGAAATTTGGTTGGATATGGATATTGCAAAATGGTTTGATGGTCCATACAAAATGGACATGAATAAATATGATGGCATCATGGACAATCAAGAGGCAATGCACCAATTTTGTAGAAATGGTGGGCAGGCTTTTTCCCTTAAAACTATTCGATAATATGGAGCGTATAAATTTTAATTTGCCAATAAAGCGAATCGAACTATTAAGTTTGGTGATTATTCTTTTCTTCCTAATCTATTCCTGTATTGATAGAAAAGCAATTTCATCTTCTGAAAAATCTCCTGCCAAATCATTTACATCAACAGCAGAAAAACCTTTTACTACTACTCCCTATCATTTTGAAATAGAGAAATTCCCCGATTATACCAATATTCCTGAAGATAATCCAACTACAATAGAAGGAGTTACACTTGGAAGGTATTTGTTTTATGATGGTCGATTGTCCGGCAATACCGATACGACTATGCTAATGTCTTGTTCAAGTTGTCATTTGCAAAAACATTCTTTTGAATGTGGCATAGATAATCCTAGTCCACGTTTTAAGGAGGGGCATCCGATTGGATTGACAGGAATACCTACGCCACATAGTATGATGCCATTAATTAATTTGGCATGGAATACTTCGGGTTATATGTGGAATGGCATGTTGAATGACCTCAATATGAATCTTGGTTCTGTGAGATATAATATACCTGTAAAAGAACCCTATAATTTTAAAAATATAGAATCATTTGTATGGATGGCAATTGTGGCACCACATGAAATGAATGGTAGGGTAGAAAAAACAGTTGATCTATTGCAAAAGACACCGATGTATCCAACATTATTTGCAAAAGCATTTGGTTCTGACACGGTTACTTTCGAAAGAATGTCAAAGGCTATTGCACAATTTGTACGTACGCTAGTATCTGCTAACTCAAAATTTGACCAATATCAGGATGGTAAAAAACAGTTGACTGCAGCTGAATTGAACGGTCTTTCCTTATTTACTTCTGAGAAAGCAGATTGTTTTCATTGTCATGGAATGCCTGCTATTCCTGTTTGGACTACCGATAGATTTATGAATAATGCGATGGATACGGCATTCAACGACCCTTTCGATCGTAGATATGTAACAAAGGATCCACAAGATTGTGGTAAATATCGTGTTCCTACTTTACGAAATATTGCATTAACAGCACCCTATATGCACGATGGAAGATTTAAAACATTACGGGAAGTATTGGAATTTTATAATTCAGGTCTGAAACAATCTCCTTATTCTGACCCATTAATGAAATATGCAAACCGGGGAGGAACGCATCTTTCTAATAAGGAATTAGATGACTTAGAAGCCTTCTTAAATACGCTTACAGATTCGTCTTTTATTAATAATCCTGCGTTTTCTAATCCTAGACCGAGAGATAGATTCTTTATTAATTAACCGTTACATTTTAATTAGCCCTATTACTAAGTTTCTAGAGAAGAGATTTATTGTTCATTATGAAGTACTAAATCAATCCTAGTAATAACAATAAACATGAAATATTTGATTTTATTGAATAACGGATAATGGCAATTATGCGTTATAATTCCTTCGAATAAAAACCATCAGCTTCTTCGTTGAAGCCTAATTTTTTTAGATATTTTACATATGGTAAATCATTGGCTTTTGCCTTTACACGGGTATATCCCATCTTTTTAAAGCTTTCCTTCAGGTTAAAGTAAACATACTTACCATTCTTAAAGTCTTTATATTCGGGTAATACATAATCTAATCCTACAATAAGATCATTTTCAGCATCACGGTGGGCAAGAAACAGACCTGCAACTGAAGCATTTCTCAAAATAAAGAAACTAACTGTATTCATATCTGGATTATAGGCAAAACCGGGACATATTTTTTGAATCCTCTCATTATGATATTTTAAAAACTTTACTAAATAATCATTCTCTGAGTTTATCTCTAGCGTATCAAATATTTCTTTCTTAGAGTATATCTTTTGTAAATAATAAATATCGACAAGAACTATTAAGCCGTTTAAAATTCCAACAGGAATTGCACCTAATAAGAAACCATATACAGAAAATGTTATGGCTCCAATAATATTAATCCATCTAAAACGTACAATTGAACTCATCGTCATTGAGATGGCAATTATTATAGATGCTGCATATCCAATCCATGGAAGTATATCGCTCAGATTTGTCATTTCATTTTTTATTTATTTGAATAATCCATTTACTTTTCAAGGGTAATAATCGGCAAATGTAGGTGTTAATGAAGAACGTATAGGATGATAGTTTTCATTGTTTCTTGCCTATCATTGTAAATGGATTTTCAAAATTAACTTTTCAATTTGGTATTTTACCAATTTTAGTGACTATCAATTAAGTTGGATTGTCATACTGGCATCACAAAAGAAAAGGAACACTAATCCTATTTTCCAAAAAAATCTAACTACTTTAAATGAAAGTAAATAAGTTCTTTGTCTAAATATTAGTGTTCCTTGTGCTATAACGCTTATTGAAAATAAAACATTCTTGAGTTTTACAGGAACTTTAAATTCCTAATATTTCAAATCAATACATTTTATTTTACTTATTTATTCTCACTTTCTATGCTTCTCCGTCTTTGATTCCCATTCCTGCAGTTTGAGACTCTGCAATTTTTGCTCTTATTTTTCCTTCTATTTCATTAGCCAATTCTGGGTTATCTCTAAATAAAGCCTTTACAGCATCCCTTCCTTGTCCTAACTTATTTGTTTCATAGCTAAACCAACTTCCGCTTTTATTAATAAATCCAAGGTCAACCCCCATATCAATGATTTCTCCAATCTTACTGATACCTTCTCCATAAATAATATCGAACTCGGCAGCCCTAAACGGTGGAGCTACTTTGTTTTTAACCACTTTAACTTTAACATGATTACCTATGGCATCATCGCCATCCTTAATTTGTGCTGACCTGCGAATATCTAATCTAATAGAAGCATAAAATTTCAAAGCATTACCACCTGTAGTCGTTTCGGGATTTCCGAACATTACACCAATTTTTTCTCTCAATTGATTGATGAAAATACAGATAGTATTGGTTTTATTGATAGTACCGGCTAATTTTCGCAAAGCCTGACTCATTAAACGAGCTTGAAGCCCCATTTTGCTATCTCCCATATCCCCTTCTAACTCACTTTTTGGAACTAAGGCAGCAACAGAATCTATCACAACTACATCTAATGCCCCTGAAAGAATTAATCTGTCGGCAATTTCCAAGGCTTGTTCACCATAATCTGGTTGCGAAATTAAAAGATTGTCAACATCAACTCCTAACCGCTGAGCGTATGAGCTATCAAAAGCATGTTCTGCATCAATAATTGCACACATGCCGCCCTTCTTTTGTGCTTCAGCAATTATATGAATGGCAACTGTTGTTTTACCACTACTTTCAGGTCCATAAATCTCAATAATCCTTCCCCTAGGAATGCCACCTACACCAAGTGCGGCGTCTAAGCCAATTGAACCCGTAGAAATAACTTCCATTGGTTCATGACTTTTTTCATTCATCATCATTACACTACCCTTACCATAGTCTTTATCTATTTTGTCCATGGTAAGCTTTAATGCCTTCATTTTTTCTGCGTTCAACATAATTTTCTATTTAAAACTTTAATTATTTCTTTAACCTTAACTAGCTACTTATTAATACACCAAAAATAATAAAGTGACGAAGGTAAAAGAATTTACTTATTAACACTAATATTTTTAGCCATAAAACTAAATATTTTATCTTTTTGCTATTTTATAGATTAGGAATGCAATAAGTAAAAGTCCTGCATGATCGTATGTATTTTTAGTTTCAGAGCCTCAATTGTCATGTCTTCAGGTTCGACAGGAGGAAGAAAATGTATTTCTAAACGTGCAGGTAATAAAAAGAAACGCTCATTAATTGGACATGCCTTTTTTGTACCAATTATAATACATGGGATGATTGGCGTTTTTGTATCCCTCGATAATTTAAATGCTCCATCTTGGAACTTTGCAATAGGCTGATCTGTTTTATTGCGTGTCCCTTCGGGAAATATACACATATGAAAACCTTGTTTCAATGCTTCTTTCATTAATTCGAAGCTACGTTTTCTGCTTGCTACATTATCCCTATTAACTAATACTGCACCACGAGCATAATACCAACCAAATAAGGGAACCTTTGTAAAAGAATCTTTAGCAATAGTCTGATTAGCTCCCGGAACAAATGGGCATAACAATGGAACATCTAACAATGCATTATGATTGCTTGTTACTATATATGTAGTCCCTTTTTTAAAGTTTTCCTTTCCAAATACCTTTAATGGAGATCCAATTAAAAAAAGCCAAAAAGTATTCCACCATTTTGAAATAAGTATAAACCACCACATCCCTCTTGGATTCTTGACCAACTTCGTTGCCATGGATGGAATGAAAATGAGGAGAAAAGTACTTACGAAAGTTATAATTCCCCATAACGCCCAAATACGAGCAAATGCAGCTATTAATATATTGGGGCTATCACGCTTTACTTCATTTTTAATTGATTCCATATTTATTTCTGTCACTTTATTTATTTACAACTAAACTAGTTATTCACTAACCCATTCTTACCATTTTCGCTTATTCTAGCGTACGATTTACAATCCACTTTGAGGCATCCAGTCAATAGGATCTTTGCCTTCTTTTGAAAGTAAAAAATTAGTTCTACTAAAATGTTTACAACCAAAGAATCCTGAAAATGCACTCATCGGCGAGGGATGTGCAGCTTTTAATACATGATGCTTTGTTTCGTCAATTAATACCTGCTTTTCTTGTGCAAATCTTCCCCAAAGCAAAAATATTACTCCTGTATGTTCTTCTGATATCCTTTTAATCACTGCATTTGTAAAATCCATCCAACCAATCTTAGCATGACTTGCAGGCTCGTTTGCCCTAACAGTCAATACAGCATTCAGTAATAATACGCCCTGCTTTGCCCAATTTGTCAAATTACCTGTAGTAGGAATCGGCATTCCTATATCCGTATTTAATTCTTTGTAAATATTCTGTAAAGAAGGAGGAATAGCAATGCCATCAGGTACGCTAAAACTTAATCCCATTGCCTGATTAGGATTATGATAAGGATCTTGCCCCAAAATAACCACTTTTACTTTGTCGAAGGGTGTCTTATCAAAGGCATTGAAAATAAGCGATCCAGGAGGATAAATAATTGCTCGTGTTGCTTTTTCTGTTTTAAGATGTGCTGCAATTTGTAAAAAATAGGGCCGTAAAAACTCATCACTCAACACGGCCTTCCAACTTTCTTCCATTTTTACATCCATACAACCATTATTTTAATCGTCCCGAAAATACAATAGAATTTGGCAAGTAGATAAAAAAGGATGTACTAAACCCTACACCTCCAACTATGTATCATCCTTAATTCCGTTACAGTATTTCCTTCAAGCTTTCTGCTGCTGCAGCAATCGTCTTATCCAAATCTTCGTAACTCAAGGCGTTATTTAAGAACCAACTTTCAAATGCACTTGGAGGAAGATAAATACCACGGTTTAACATGGCATGGAAAAACTTTTTAAATAATTCATTATTAGCAGCAGCGGCACTTGCAAAGTCAGTAACCGCATGTTCACTAAAGTGAATACTAATCATTGAACCAAGGTGATTGATAACATAAGGCGTTCCTGAAGCTTTCAACACACTATCGAGCCCTTCTTTCAGATATAGAGTCTTAGCGTCGAGTTCTCTCAGTATTTCAGGGTTTTCCTTAAGAATTGACAATAAAGTATATCCTGCAATCATTGCAATTGGATTTCCACTTAATGTTCCTGCCTGATACACATTTCCCAATGGAGATACCACTTCCATGATGTGTCTTTTCCCTCCAAATGCGCCCACAGGCATACCTGCACCAATCACTTTTCCGTAAGTTACTAAGTCGGCATCAATACCCAATTTCTCCTGTACGCCTCCTAATGCCAAGCGGAAACCTGTCATTACCTCATCAAATATTAAGACTATATTATGGTCATCACAAATTTTACGAAGTCCTTTCAAAAAACCTTCTTTTGGTAATATACAGCCCATGTTTCCTGCAACAGCCTCCACTATAATAGCCGCTACCTGATTTGGATTCTCTTTTACCAACAATTCTACCGCTTCCAAATCATTATAGGCACATGTAAGTGTATCGTTTGCAACTCCTGCAGTGACACCCGGTACAGCCTGAATATTGAAAGTAGCCACTCCACTTCCTGCTTTTACCAAAAAACTATCCGCATGACCGTGATAGCAACCTTCAAACTTAATAATCTTATTTTTTCCTGTATACCCTCTCGCAACCCTTACAGCACTCATACAAGCTTCCGTTCCGCTACTTACCATCCGGATTAAATCTACGTTAGGGGACATCGATTTAATTAATTCAGCCATCTTGATTTCCAATTCTGTAGGTGCCCCATAAGAAGTAGAATAGATTGCCTGTTCCTGTATTGCCTTTATTACAGGTTCGTAAGCATGACCCAAAATCATTGGGCCCCAAGAAGCTATATAGTCAATATACTGATTATCATCTGCGTCGTAGAGATATGCCCCCTTTGCCTTCTTAATAAATAAGGGAGTCCCTCCTACACTTTTAAAAGCACGAACGGGGGAATTAACACCGCCAGGAATAGAAGCCTGTGCACGGGAAAAAAGTTCTATACTATTACTGATATTCATAGTTGCAAAGAAAACCATATTTGTTGAGACTTATAGCTATGCTTTTAGGAAAATAAAATATTTTATTCAATCAATCACTCGACCTTAAAATTAGATTAGGAAGAAATATCGTCTATTAGAGACAAATTTCATTAGCTAGGTATCAAGTACCTCTTGTGTAACTTTAAGTTCATATTTAATAAATCAGCGTTCCTAACTATATTCGCCGCTATGACTAAAGTTTATCTTAAAAGAAAAATTGCTTATCGTATCGCTAATGGTCATCCTTGGATATATGGTAATGAAATAGAAACAATTGAAGGCGAAGTAGAAGCGGGCAGTATTGTGGAAGTTTACTTTCATGATAAAAAACCGGTAGGCCGTGGATATATAAACCAAAAATCTCAGATTGCTATTCGTCTTCTTACCCGAAAATCAGAGGAGATTAATGAGACTTTCTTTCTAAATAAAATAAAACAGGCTTGGCAATACCGCCAAAAGATTGGATATACTGAAAACTGTCGTTTGGTATTTGGCGAGGCTGATTATTTGCCGGGCTTAGTCATTGACAAGTTTAATGACTATTTTGTTATCCAAACATTATCATTAGGTATTGAAAAATGGAAAGATGCGATTGTGAAAGCCTTAGAGACCATTTTTAGTCCAAAGGGTATTTATGAACGAAATGATGTTCCGGTAAGAGAATTGGAAGGATTAACACAACAAAAAGGATTCTTAAGTAATCCGTTTGATACCAATGTCTTGATTAATGAAAACGGATTTAAGTTCATGGTTGATATTGAAAATGGACAAAAAACAGGCTACTTTTTAGATCAACAGGATAATCGTCGCGCTATTGAACCAATTGTTAAAGGAGCAAATGTATTAGGTGCCTTTACTTATACCGGTACATTCGAGATTCATGCGGCAGGCTATGGTGCAAAATCTGTGTTTGGTATTGATGTAAGTGAACAGGCAGTTGAACAGGCAAATAAAAATGCTGCCTTGAATGGTTTTGAAAAAATTTGTCGCTTTGAAGCAATGAATGCTTTCGATGCCTTAAAGAAATGGGATAGAGAAGAGAAAAAGTATGATGTGGTCATGCTAGATCCTCCTGCTTTTACTAAGAGCAGAGAAAGTATCAATAAAGCTGTAGTTGGATACAAAGAAATCAATTTACGTGGAATGAAACTTGTTAAAAACGGGGGCTTTTTAGTAACAAGTAGTTGCACTAACCTAGTTTCACCTGAATTATTTTTAGATACAATCGCAGCAGCAGCTAGAGATGCAAAGAAAAAAATACGACAAGTTACTTTCAAGGCACAAGCGAGTGACCATCCAATTATTTGGGGTATAGAAAACACAAACTACTTAAAGTTTTTAATTGTAGAAGTAAGTTCTATGTAAGTAGTAAGGTTTACGTTTATTTTACTTATCAAAGAAGAACACAATAATAATTGAGGAACAATTTCATTATTTTACTAGATGAAATTTGTTCCTCATTTCTTTTTCTTTGTACGTAATACCTCCAAATTTATGGTTACTTTTTGTCAATAAATTGAACTTATAATCGGTTGTCGATATCCATTTATCAAGATTTATTCACTCAAGTATCAACTTTAGTTAATCCACCCTATATTTGAAATGAAATATTTAGAATAATTCAGCATGAGAGTTAACCCAACTTTGGCATATCAATTAAAAAAGAAAGAGGCTTTACAAAAGAAAACAGACTCAATTACACACAAAGTGGCTGTAGCTTTTATACTCTTGCTGATGATACTATTTTTCTTGAAAATGTTACTTCCTTCACATCCTGATCCTATATGATTAATTTCAATATACCTCTTAATAATAATCACGAGGAAATAGGATGGTGGAAAAAGTTTTCTCAAACGCTTAGAAGGTGGATGCTTTTCGAAAAGTTTTCCAATCCATTTGGTTTTATTTTTCTTACACTCATCTCCTGTTTCTTTTCATACTATATCTCAACTACTACTTACAAGAATGGCACTCTAATAATTGGTGGTTTGCTAGCGCCATGTATTGTGGTATGGTTGGCATTAAATCCCGTAATCCAAATTTTAACCTATGTATCGCTCTCATTTGCTATCATGTATTTGCTCGCTCTTGGTGTAAATTTCCCACTAGGAACGGTCATGGATGGCATGTTAATGATGGTAATCATCGACATGCTGATTAAATTAAAACAATCTGGTGAATGGTACAGACTACATGGAAAAGTAAGCAGAACTGTAATAGTTTGGGTAGTTTATCTGTTTCTTGAAGTAGGGAATCCGTCAACTGAATCTCGTCAAGCATGGGTATTTACGGTACGTACAATGGCCGTTGTTGCCATTAGTTTTTATGCCTTTCTTTATCATATAAGAACTAAGGAACTGATGAGAAAGCTCATCACTATTTTTCTTACTTTTCATTTTATTGCCGCTTGGTATGCCTTTAAGCAAGAGTTTTTTGGCTACTTTCAGTTCGAAGAAGACTATCTTCATTCCTCTCCCCTCATTACTCAATTGTTATTTTTGGCAGGCCATTGGCGCAAATATTCTATTTTTTCAGACCCTGTAACTTTTGCTTATAATATGGTGGCAGGTAGTCTTTATTTGATGGGGCGAATGACGGGTCCTTTATCTAAGGGAAGAAGATGGTGGTATGTTTTTCTGATCTTTTCATTTTTATACAACATGCTTTTTTCTGGAACAAGGGGGGCATTCCCATTAGTTCCTGTAACACTAGTTTTGTACGCCATCATGAAGTTCAGTAAAAACATCATGATTGGGGTTGCTATTGCTGCTATCTTCATGATATTCTTGATCAATATGCCTACTTCCAATCAAAATATTCTACGTTTTCAAACTGCATTCCGGCCTAATAATGACATGTCGTACCATGCAAGGCAAGTAAATCAAGCGCGAATTAAGCCTTATGTATGGACACATCCGCTTGGCGGTGGACTAGGTTCTACAGGCGAGTGGGGTAAAAAATTCGCACCGGGTTCCTATCTTTCAGAGTTTCCTCCCGATAGTGGATATGTTCGTACAACGGTTGAAGCAGGTTTTATTGGGTTGATTATTTTTTGTGTGATGATGTTTACAATACTTAAATCAGGTATTGATAACTATTATTCTATCAGGGATCCTGAATTAAAATCTATTTGTTTCGGCTGTGTTTTACTGATATTTGCACTTAATATTGGAAATTACCCGCAAGAGGCATTAGTACAATACCCATCAAACGTTTTATTTTATTTGTCTACAGCGTTAATTGTTACGACAAAACGGATTGATGATCAACAAAATTTATTACAAAATGCAAGTTAGTTCCCTAAATTTAATCACAGGAAGAGACATAGTAATTGTCGGACAGCAACCTTGGGATACAGAGATTGGTAGCAATTGTAAAAACATTGCCGCCGAAATGAGTAAACATAATCGTGTATTATATGTAAACTCTCCTCTAGATAGGATTACAAAGCATAAGCTAAAGTCGGATCCCAAAATTAAACGCAGAATAAGGGTCATAAGAGGTGAAGAAGATGGCTTAGTAATCGTGCAAGAAAATCTTTGGAATCTTTTTCCTGATACACTTATCGAGTCGATAAATTGGATTAAAAGCCAATACTTTTTTGAAGTACTGAATAAATTAAATAACAGAAGCTTTGCCTTATCAATCATGAAGGCAATCAGGAAACTAGGTTTTAGAGATATTATTCTATTTAACGATAATGATATTTTCAGGTCGTTTTATCTAAAAGACTATCTAAAACCCTCAGTGAGTGTTTATTACTCTCGCGATTACATGCTTGCAGTAGATTATTGGAAGAAGCACGGCGAGAAAATGGAATACAAACTAATCATGAAGAGTGATGTTTGTACTGCAAATTCTCCCTATTTGGCTAACTATTGCGCAAGATATAATCCAAATTCTTTTTATGTTGGTCAAGGTTGTGAGTTGGAAATGTTTACAAAAGCAGGCGACACTTCAATACCTTCCGATTTACAAAATATTGCTAAGCCCATCATCGGATATGTTGGTGCCTTGCAAAGTTTGAGATTAAGTATTGAAACTATCGAGCATATAGCAAAATCACACCCCGATTGGAGTGTGGTATTAGTAGGTCCTGAGGATGATGAATTTAAAAAAAGTGATCTACATTCGATAGATAACATTCATTTTTTAGGTAGCAAGGATCCTATACAATTGCCTGCCTATATTAATGCTTTTGATGTGTGTATCAACCCGCAAATAGTTAGTCAGGTCACTATTGGAAATTACCCAAGAAAGATTGATGAATATTTGGCTGTTGGAAAGCCGGTTGTTGCCACAGAAACGGAGGCCATGCAAATTTTTAACGAACATACTTATCTTGCTGCCACTAAAGAAGATTATATACTACTAATTGAAAAGGCATTGAAAGAAGATTGTACTCAATTACGTGAAGCAAGAAAACTGTTTGCATCATCCCATACTTGGGAAAATAGTGTAGCAGAGATTTATAAGGCAATTAATAGTAAAATATAAATTAATTAATTCTTTTCATCAGGATTACTTATCAGACCCGAGAACTACTAAACAAATTAACATGAATAAACTACATATAGTTGTTGCAAGCGACAATCATTATATCATCCTGTTGGCGGCTTTAATAAAATCGATTGAAGCTAATATACGGTCGGGACAAACGATAGAAATACATGTTATAGAAGATAAGGTTAGTGATAGTAGCAAAGCAAAATTGAAGAGTTCTGTCAATGCTCAGATAACCTCCCTAGTTTGGCATCCGATGGAAAGCGTTATTCCTAAAGGAATGAACCTTCCTTTGGATAAAAGTTCTTATCCGCTAAATATTTACATGCGCTTATTTATTCCTTATTTTATTCCTGAAGAGATAGAAAAGGTATTGTATTTAGATGTTGATATGATTGTACAGGAAGATGTTACCACCCTTTTTGAACAAGATTTAGGCGATAAAGTAATTGCTGCCGTTTTAGATCCTCGTATCATCACCTTTGATAATTCATGGGGAGGAATCTTTAATTATGAAGCCTTAGGATTGTCGGGTAAAACAAGGTATTTCAATACAGGTCTGATTTTGATGCATACAAAAAGATGGCGTGAACAAGATATTACGGTTAAGATTATTGATTGTATTAATAACAATAAAAAGTTTGTCAACTACCCCGATCAGTATGGATTAAACGTTGTTTTAGCTAATCAATGGTTAGAATTGAGTCCTTTATGGAATCATTTTTCGACTATTGACACAACTGAGAAACCATTTTTGATTCACTTCGTTGAACGTAAGCCGATTTATCAGTCATATAACTATAATCTTGAGTTTAAGAAGACATTTTATTATTTTCTTAATCAAACGGCATGGAAGAATTTCGAACCAATTGGAGAGTCCTCGAGGTATATTAAGAAGATAAAAAACATATTGAATAAGTTTAAAAAGATGATTTAATGTGTTTTCTCTTTATCTCAAGTGTCATTTCCAAGGTTTTATGAGTACCTCATGAAACCTTATGACACTATAATAATGTATTACGAGACTATAATAATGCACTTTGATAGCCTCATAATACATCGGGAGATACATATACAACCTTATGAGTACCTTCAAATGTCTTAGGAGTAGCAATGAAGGTTTCATGAGATACTCTGAAGGTTTTGGATAAGTATCACAAGATGCCGGGAATACGCTGTTTTGTGTTTAATTTGCTTCAATTAATGCCATCATGTAGCTATTAAGAGCTTGCTTTGAAACACATTAATTAAGCAGTAACTATTAAGATTGCCATAGAATAAACTCAGATTGATAACTTTGGCATGTCTTTTTCTTTTCATAAAATAGCTTTCAACAAAGCATTGAATATAAATAAATGAGAATAGCACATTTGATATTAACACATAGTGAACCTGAACATTTGGAGCGTTTAATTAAACGTTTGCAACATCCGAATGCAGATTTCTTTATTCATGTTGATTTAAAAACCAATATAGATCCTTTCTTACATCTTGAACGATTGGGACAAGTTAATTTTATTCATCATAGAATAAACATAAATTGGGGAGGATTTACTATGGTAGAAGCTACTCTCAAAGGTTTTGATGCAATCTTAGAATCTCATAAGCAATATGATTATATAAACCTGTTAAGTGGTCAGGATTATCCCCTCATGGATGTAGAAGATATACATGAGTTTCTTGAAAAGAATCCTGGAAAGGTATTTACCGAGTTCCTATCCGTTGAAGATGAATGGAAAGAAGCTATTCCAAGAATAAAGAAATACTTTTTTACCGACTATCCTTTTCCCGGAAGTAATTTCCTCGAAAACATCGTTAATAAAATAATGCCAGAGCGTAAGATGCCGAAAAAGATGAAGGCTTATGGTCGTTCGCAATGGTTTACAATGTCCACTTTACATGCCAATTATATCAGCGATTATTTGTTAGACTACTCTGAAGTTCTAAATTTCTTTAAATATACTTGGGGAAGTGATGAATTTTTCTTTCAAACGCTAATATTCAATTCGGATTATGGATCGGATATGGTCAATGATAATTTGCGTTATATTGATTGGTCGGAGGGAAAACCGAGTCCTAAAACCTTAACAATTGAGGATGTTGAAAAATTGACAAATAGTGGCAAATTGTTTGGCAGGAAGTTTAATAGTAAAGTTGATGGAAAAATACTTGACTATTTGGATGAGCAAGCTGCTATTGCTGCGGCAAATCGACCACCAAAAGAGGAAGAATAATAAATAAAATACAACTAAAATTAATCTTGTCAAACAAACTAATTTAAGGTGAAAAAAGTTTCTATTGTTACAGTCAACTACAATCATAGTCATGTTACAGATGAGTTACTTGATTCTATTGCAAAAAAGAACACTTATTCTAACCTTGAAATCATAGTTGTAGATAATGCTAGTTTGGTAAACCCCGTTCCAACATGGATATTAAAGTATCCTGCTGTTAAATTCATCCGTAGCGAAATAAATCTTGGCTTTGCGGGAGGCAATAATGTAGGAATAAAAGCTGCTACCGGCGACTACCTTTTTTTAATCAACAACGATACTGAAATTACAGATGGCCTCATCGAAACCCTCGTTTCTACCTTAGATAACCATCCGGAAGTGGGAATGGTATCTCCAAAAATTAAATACTTCGATCAGCCCGACATGTTACAATATGCAGGCTATACGCCTATGAATTATTTTACGGCAAGAAATAGTTGTATCGGACAATTTGAAATCGACAAAGGACAGTACGATCATGTAACAGGCATAACTGGGTTTGCACACGGGGCCGCGATGATGGTTAAAAAAGAGGCGATTGAAAAGGCCGGGATGATGTCGGAAAACTTCTTTTTGTACTATGAAGAAATGGATTGGAGTGATCATATTAAAAAGCAGGGTTACAAAGTTTGGGTTAATATGCAGGCATTGATTTATCATAAAGAATCAATTTCGGTAGGGAAGGGTAGTGCATTAAAGGAATACTTCATGACAAGGAACCGAATACTATTTACTCGTCGTAATGCTAAACCCTATCAACAGTTAGTGTTTTATTTTCATTACCTGTTTCTTGTAACGCCAAGGAATATTGTTTCCTATATTAAAAATGGGAACGCTAGTTTTATAAAGCAATTATTCAGGGCTATTTGGTGGAACATTTCAAATGATACAGATAGTACTTACCTTGGCTTTAAGGAGTAAAATTAAAAGTGGCAGAATACAAGATTCAAGTTGCAAAATGCAGGTTTCAAAATACAATTTACTTGTAACTAGTAACCTGCATCCTGATTATGCCTTTACTGCAACACTCTTTATTGCATCGCTCATTTCTTTTATAAGTGATACATCTTTTTCTATGGCATTACCAATAACAATTACATCAGCACCTGCTTTGCAATTCAGATAAGCCTTTTCAGGAGTTGTAATACCGCCACCAATTATTAATGGAGACTCTATATTTTTAGATACTGCTTGAATCATTCCTTCTGCGATAGGTGTTTTTGCACCACTACCCGCATCCATATAAATAAGTTTCATTCCTAGCATCTCACCTGCCATTGCAGTACACATGGCAATATCATTTTTGTCGGCAGGAATCGGACTAGCATTCGAAATATAAGAAACTGTTGTAGGTGCACCGCCATCAATAACCATGTAACCTGTTGGAATAATCTCCAATCCACTCTTTTTTACAAAAGGTGCTGATATTACATGTTGACCAATTAATAATTCTGGATTACGACCCGAAATAAGTGATAAATAAAGTAATGCATCCGCATATCGACTTACTTGCGAAGGTGAGCCAGGGAATAGTAAAACAGGAATATTACAATTTGCCTTTATGGCTTGAATGCAAACATCTAAGTGATTGGATATTATTAAACTACCCCCAACAAAAAAATAATCCACCTTTGCTTCAACGGCGAGAGCAACCAAGGGAACAATAGATTGAAGAGTAACCTTATCCGGATCTATAAGAACGGCAAAAGATTTCTCACCTGCATTCTTCTTATCTATAAATGTGTTGTACAACGCTTGCTTCATGCAGTTTTTTGTAAGTGTTTGTTGCAAAAGTGCAAAAAAGTTATTTGCTACAAGCCTTTATTTTAAATTCTTTATAATTAAAGATGTACAAAGAAATGTTTTTGCTGCATAATTTCCAATAAAATAATGTTTTAAAGTTAAAAAAGTAGAAGAAAGTCAATTATGAAGGGTTTTACTACCAAGTAATCAAGATGAAAACAAAGATTAGAAAACAGTTTTACCCATATATGTTTATTTTTTCTACTTAAAATCAACCGTACAGTTCTGACACTTTAAGTCTATTGCTGCACCTTTTCCTGTACCTACACTTGCGGAGAACTTACTATTAGAAACGGTGTCATCAGCAGATTGTCCATTATTGTTTCCAAATTTTTCATCAAAAGAAGAAGTCTTGAATGCCTTTCCCGTATAGGCAGTCTTTTCGAAATTACCATATACTGTACTATTTGGCCCAATATAATTGATGGTATAGCTTTTTATATTTCTTAAAGGCAATAATAGGTTAGCATATTTATCATCAAACTTAATAGCAGTAACAGATGCAGTAATGTTTCGCACCTTCACATCGGCATTGATTCCTTGTATATCAAGACTTTTTGTGAGTTTTACAATTCGTAGGTTGCCATAATTCTTTTGCGCTTGCAAACTGCCCACTTCCTCAATTTCATATTCGTCATTTGTACTTATCAGGTTTAGTTTCTCGGCAGTCTCAACATCGACTGTGCTGTATTTAGTATCTAAACTAAGATCTTGAACATTTTTTACACTTAAATGACCATTACTAAACTCGAACTCACCCGTTTGAATATTGCCTGCATTCACATTGCCATATTTTGAGCGAAGTGTGAGGGAAGTCAAGTCCTGCAATTCTAAATTGCCATTCGAAATATCAATCACCGCCTTGTTCAGATTGTCAGTTACAGAAACATCGCCATAGATACTTTCGATGTCCAATTTATTCTCCTTAGGAACAAAGATGACAATGCCTTTTGCGCCCTTTTTGTTATTATAATTGCCATT
>CANCPA010000079.1 GCA_947379895.1 Chitinophagaceae bacterium
CCTATCAACGCTTATTAGATAGATAAAAAAGCCTGTCATGATGATTAATATCACCGCCATTACTACAAATATTTTCCCATTACTGCGCATCACATCTACCGAATCGTTCTTTGTGGCAACTAAAGTTTGAGCATTAGTATAAAACGATATTAAACCTCCAATGATTAATAGCAAAAATCTTTTTAATTTAATCAACATTATTGTCCTTTTTTATTATTCTCAATTATGAATTAACAATTATTTTCTTTATTTTCTTGTAAAATCTGAACCCTAATTCTTAATGTCGATATCCATACACCTAAAAGTGTCCATCCGATTACTGCAGGCCAAAAAACGAGTTTCATAGAAGGAGCTAAGTCTTTACCATTTACGCCCGGATTACCCGAACTTCCTTGACCGCCGGGATGCAATGATTGAGTCAGTCGAGGTAAAATCCAAAGGGTAGGGAACAACATAAAGAAGGCAAATATGTTGTAAACTGCACTGATTCTTGCTTTTTTTTCTTCATCATTCATACTGCCACGTAGTACAAAATAGGCTAAGTAAATAAGTAGAGCGATAGCCGCACCATTTTGTTTTGGGTCGCCACTCCACGGCTGTCCCCATTGATAATTAGCCCATAATGCACCTGTAGTAATCCCTAAAAAGCCAAAAATAGTTCCTGTAGCTGCATAAGAAGACGCATAAAAGTCATTAGTAGGAGTGGGGTTATTGAGGTATTTGATAGCATAAATTAAAGAGACCATTAATAATACCATCATTCCAAACCACATAGGGACATGAAAAAAGAAATTTCGGATAGTTTGTTGCATCCGATCATCTAATCTTGGAACTTGAACTAAAAATCCATAAGAACAAACGTACATAAGTAAAACAACACACAAAACTTTCCACCAATAAGCACGCAACATGAAATTACATTTAAAATGAAAAACGAATTCATTTCGTTTTAAGAGAACAAAAATAAAGGAATAGGGGATATAAAATTTCCCTTATTTTACAATAGATGCATAAATGTTTTTCGCTGACAGAGCCCCTCTCTCAGGGTTTGAAACCAATTTAGTGTTGCCAATTAACCTATTAAAGTGAAAAACTTTTATGCATCCTTTACAATTAATAGTAAGATCTGACTCTTAGACTTTTGTAAATCTAACTTTTTCTTATACTTCACAAAAAGTTAAAAACAACAATATTTCAATTTCAATCCAATTTGTATTTCATTGTAGTATTTGCATATAATTGCAAAATGTTTTCAATTCCAAACAATAATATTTAATATGATTCCTTTTGTCGGTTATATTTGAAAAATTATTGGGTGTTTATGTCCGATATAAAAAATAGTCAATGGCACTTGTTGAAAAAAAAATTGAGTTTCCTGCACATACAGCTACCATAACTTATGATGATGAAAAGAGTTGGACAGAAGATGATTTTGCTTTAGAAAATGCATTTATAAGTTTGATAGAATTTAATGTGAATCTGAGCGATATGATGTATAAGAGTATTTCAGAATATTCTCCGATTGCAAAGGAAATTGAAGCTGTACGTACATTCTTAATGCTAATTACAGATTTTATCAAGGAAGCTATTGAAGAAGCAGATAATTATATATCCTCAATGATGACTAATGAAGAATCTGCGAAACATATTTTGACTCAAAAAGTTGATGTAACAATTAATGCATTAACCGAATATCACCCAAAACTTAGTGCACTTGAACCTTCAATTAATAAAATTGTAACATTTGTTCATAAATACAATGAATTAGACGAAGATTATAGCTTATGGGATGAGTTATCTAAAATAGAATCAAACCATTTCAAAAATTGGGAAACGAATTCAATTGACATTGTTGCTTTTGATGCAGCAAAAGAATTTTTTCAAGCTTATGTCAGTGTTCATTCTAATTCAAATAGTAGCATATACAGACTACTAGATGGGTATATTCTAGACTATAATAAATTGATGCTTCAAACTGAAATGCAATATGCTATTTGGAATGAATTATTTAAACGAATAGAATTATTAAATAAGATGATAAAAGTTTCTGTAGATCCAATGAACACAGGAGACATGAACTTGAATTGATAGTTTATAATGGATATCGTATGTTAAAACGAAAGAAAATTGGAGCAATCACGATTATAATTATAGCATTATTAATTGGAGAGTTCTTGAAAAATGTAAAACTAGGTTTAATACTTGGTTTAATTTTCGGCTTCCTAGCTAGTGGATTGTTAAGTAGTAAAAGGAATTAAAGTGCACTTATCATTACTACAAAAAAACTTCGAACCATACAACTTGTATCTTCTGATCTCTTTTTTGCATCTGCTGATCACTTTTTTGCATCTTCTGATCACTAAAAAACATCCTCGACCTTATTAACTTGTATCTTCTGATCTCTTTTTTGTATCTGCTGATCACTAAAAAACATCCTCGACCCTATCAACTTGTATCTGCTGATCTCTTTTTTGCATCTGCTGATCACAAAAAAACATCCTCGACCTTATCAACTTGTATCTGCTGATCTCTTTTTTTTCATCTGCGGATCTCTAAAAAATAACATCCAATTATACGAACCTTAATTATAAATATCTAAATACCCTAACTGATAAATTCAATGAAAAATGATTAATAGTCTTTTAACCTAGATTACGCAATTAATTTAGTTTGGATATTAAATTATTGCCTTGAAAAAAAAAATTACTAGGGTAATGGTTAAAATCTGACACTCCTTTATTATAAACGAGGAAATGGATATACATTACATTCATATTGTCATAGAAAAATACCTAAATGGTACTGCTTCAAAAATAGAAATAGAAGTTGTAGACCGGTGGTTGACATTGTTGGATAATGAACAAAACTGGAATGAATTAAGTATTGAAAAACTTGATTCAGTTAAAAAAGAAATATGGTCTAAGTTAAATGTATCTATGAGGACTGAACAAAATTCAACGTTTAAGACATCCCTTACATTAAAATCAAACCAAAAAGCTAAGTTAATCTCTTCTAATATTTTTATTAAAGTAGCTGCCATTTTTCTGTTAGTCACAGCAACTTATTTTATTTATACAATTATTACAAAGCCATTTTCAAATTTTGACAATCATCTTCAAACCTTAGTTGTAAATGGATGGAATTCAAAAATAAATGATTCAAAAAACAATGATTCTATAATTCTAGAGGATGGCACTAAAATTACTTTAACCCCTCAAGCATCAATTTATTATCCAACTCACTTTGAAACTACTAAAAGAGAAGTCAGGATTAAAGGTTCTGCATTCTTTTCAGTAGCAAAGGACAAGAACCGACCATTCTTTGTTTTTTCTAAATCGATAGTAACGAGAGTTTTAGGAACAAGTTTTTGGGTTAAAGACGAGGAAAACAAAGAAGCATCTCAAGTTGAAGTAAAAAGTGGGGCTGTTGCTGTTTTTTTAAATAACAATGAGGATAAAATTGCATCTTCTGCCTTGAAAGGGGTATTGTTAAAACCCAATGAGAAAGCAGTTTTTAATAGAAAGGAGGAAAGATTTACTACAGAAATTGTTGATAATCCAGAACCTGTAACTGCTGATAGTGTTGATGGGATTAAAGCATACAATGGACCACAAATAAAATATCAGTTCTCCGATACGAAACTTAGTGAAATTATTAAAGGGCTACAGCTAGAATATGGAATCACTATTATTTTGGAAAATGAAGAACTTGGTAATCTTACATTCACAGGCGATATTTCTGGTTTTAGCTATTTCGACAAAATAAAAATTATATGTAAATCACTAAGAATTAATTATGAAATTAAAGAGAACAGATTATTGATAAAGAAATAATCAATAATTTCCCAATAATCATCATACTATAAAAAAAGCCGATAATACTGCAATATTATCGACTTCAATCATTGATGATTTAATTTTGAACCACCTTTTTAGTACAAAATTTGATATAAAGATATGCTTTTTCGCCATTTTATTTCCCAAATTTTTCTTGTAATGAGAATAACAATCGTTCAGGTTTGCTTTTTTATCTTTTTTTCATTTAATAGCTTTGGATATAAAGCATTAAGTCAAGATATATTGAATAAAGAAGTCACAATAAATGCAACTGAAATAACATTTAAAAAAGTACTTTCAGATGTAGAAAAAACTACTAATATCCGCTTCGTGTATAGTTCAAATTATATTCCTGCTAATAAGAAAATTTCTATTTCTATTGACAAAAAGAAATTCGCTGATGCAATGGAAATTTTGTTGACTCCACTTGGAATCAACTATGAAATTGGAGCAAATAACCTCGTTTATCTTTTGCCAATTGAAAAAAAAAATAATTCTACTGAACAAAATCAGAAAGTAAATCCAATACAACAAATTAGTGGCATCGTGTTGAATGAATTAGAAAGTCCATTAGTTGGGGCAAGTATCAAGATTAAAGGGACCACAAAGGGTACTCTTACTGATTTGAATGGTAAGTTTAGTTTGAATGTTTCTGGCAGTAGTGTACAGTTATTGATATCTTTTACAGGTTACAATGCACAGGAATATACTGTGACAAATAATGATTTTATCACTATAAAATTGAAACCTATTCCACAAAACCTAGATGAAGTCATTGTAATTGGCTACGGTACACAAAAGAAACGGGATGTTACGGGTGCCATTTCCTCAGTTAGTGCCAAACAAATTACTGAACGTGCACCCCTAGATGTATTTGATGCCTTACAGGGACAAGCAGCAGGGGTTCAAATTGCCGCTGAATCTGGCAGACCCGGTGCATCAAGTTCAATACGAATTAGAGGGACTTCCACTTTCGAAGGAGGAACAGATCCCTTATATGTAATTGATGGAGTTCAAGGTGCAAATATTGACGGTATAAATCCTGCTGATATTGAATCAATCGAGATATTGAAAGATGCAGCTTCTGCAGCAATCTATGGTTCAAGATCTGCAAATGGAGTTATTTTAATTACCACAAAAAAAGGAAAAGATGCTAAAGTTAGGATAGAACTTCATGAAGTGACAGGTTTTAATAATCTCATAAGAAGATTACCTCAAGCAACATCGGCAGACAGGCGATTATTAGACAAAATACGTGCAATATCTAGCTTTAATACACCAATTGAAGTAAATGACACCTTAAATCCAGCCAATAATGCGGACAATGATTACCAATCCTTAATGACTAAACAAGGAATTAAAAATCAGGTTGACCTGAGTTTAAGTGGTGGGGGAAGTAAAAATTTGAATTATTATGGAAGCATTGGAATACAAAATGTGGATGGTATTCTAATAAATAGTTGGTCTAATGTTACTAGGGGACGGTTTAATATTGAATACAAACCAAACGAAAATCTGACAATTACAACAAGAATACAAGGTTCTTATCGTGTAGAAAATAGAATTAAAGATACTTCCATCATTGCAAGTGCATTATCAAGACCTGCTTATTACAGGATTTATTTGGCGAATGGAAGTTTGGCAACCCCTCTACAATCGGGTGGAGTTATAAATCCAGTACTTCAATTGCTTGACGAAAAAAACAACTATACGCTCTATGATTTTTCTTTGTCTAATAGTATTAATTATCGAATTTCAAAGGATTTAAAGTTTTCTGTTGATGGAAATATTGTTTCAACTAATTCTAATAACCTGTATTTCGCACCCTATTTAATTAGTACGGCTAATCCTCAAAGCAATCAATTGAATTATTCAACTGGCTTAAAAACTTATTGGCAGGTTCAGTCTTATTTGAATTATACAAAACAGTTTTCTCGGTTAAGTAATTTAAATGCAACAGTTGGAGTAAGTGCCGATCAGCGTTATAGCAATTCCCTTGCTGTTTCAGGAATTAATCTTGTTTCTGAGAACATCTTAAATATCAATTCCGCAACACTTAAATACCCTTCAATTTCTGCAGAATCAAAGAATTTTGCTAATTCCGTTTTTGGAAGAGTTGGTTATTCTTATTTAGGAAGGTATATTTTCAATACCACCGTACGAACTGATGCTTCCTCAGTTTTTGCTGCAAAAAATAGGTGGGGGGTATTCCCTTCTGCATCTTTTGCTTGGCGATTCTCAGAAGAATCCTTTATGAATAATGCTAAAAAATATCTAACCGATGCGAAATTGAGGGTAAGTTATGGACTTACTGGAAATGATAATATTGGTTATTATGATCAATTTACACGTTATGGACTTGGTACTTCCTATTACAATGGGATCTCAGGTGTTTCGACCTTACCTACTAAAGGGAATCCAAATTTAAGTTGGGAATCTACGACTCAATTGAATATAGGAACTGATTTGACTTTCCTAAATGGAAACCTTACACTTTCTCTTGATTATTACAATAAAAAAACCAGAAATTTATTATACACCGCACCGCTACCAGCAACAACTGGATACAGTTCTGTGAAAGTTAATGTTGGAGAAGTTAGAAACAGTGGGATCGAATACATAATTACAGCTTATCCCATCAAGAAAAAAGATTTCAATTGGACGATTTCCTATAATATGTCTTTCAATTTTAATCGGGTGAATCAATTATATGCAGGAACCGACTTATTACCTGGAACCCCGAATATTTGGAAGGTTTCTGAGGGAGGGCACATTGGTGATTTCTACGGATATAAGGCATTGGGAGTATATGCCTACGATGAATCGAATGCTTACACCCAAAATTGGGATCGATTAACCCCTGTTTTTAATAACAATGTATTTGCTGGATATACACTTAATGGAAAGCCTTACAACGATGCTGTACATCAATTGTATGTAAATGGAATTCCAGAAAAAGGAGGTGATATGATCTGGCAGAATACGATAAAAGATAGTTCAATTGATGATAAGGACAGGGTAATTTTGGGTAATGCCATTCCAAAATGGACAGCAGGACTTAGTAATCAGATTAATTACAAGCAATTTATTTTCTCTTTCAATGTTTACATTAGTTGGGGCGGAACGATTTATAATGATATCCGTCAATCTTTGAATGGTAATGTTACTGTAGGAACCACACCCGAACCTGATTATATTCATGGTGCATGGGTAAAGCAAGGGGATCAAGCCATTTATCCTACTAGTGTTGTCAATACAGGTCTTGAAAATGGGAGGGAGGGGAGTAGTTTATACTTTGAGGATGCTACATTTATAAGACTTCGGAACGCCCGTATAACTTATATGATTAATTCCCGATTACTATCTAAATATAAGATTGGTAGTCTTTCTGTATTTGGATATGGAAACAATCTCTTGGTTTGGACTAAGTATAAAGGATATGATCCTGAATTAGCATTTAGCAGTGTGTTGACTCCTGGAATTGATTCGGGTAAATATCCGCATAGTCGCGAATTGGGATTTGGAATTAATGTTGCCTTTTAAAGATAAAAATTTTTGAAAATGAGACTCTTTTGTTTATATTTTTTAATTTGCGTTTCGTTCATTTTAATGGGATGTAATAAAATGCTGAATCAACAGCCTCTTTCTGAATTACCCTATGATCAATTTTGGAAAACTGCAAATGATGCAAAGTTTGGTAATGCAGCTATATATAGTGGCCTTCAGAAGACTTTTTCAAGTGCTTTCATAGAATGGGGAGATGCACGATCCGACAATTTAAAGGCAGCAGGAACAGGAGAGGCACAAGTAAGCCTCTCCTATAATGGCCTTACAGCATTAACTTTATCTACAGATTGGACTAATTTATATACCACAATAGCAAGGGCAAATCTTGCCATAAAATATGTTCCAAGCATTACCGATCCATCACTCACAAATACATTACGTAATAATTATTTGGCGCAGGCTTATGCTGTAAGGTCATTTCTATATTTCTGGGCAGTAAGACTATGGGGAGATGTTCCTGTTCGATTAACTCCTTATGAAAACCTTGATTCTGTTCCTAATCTTGGAAGGAGTAACAAGGATTCTGTGCTGAATAATGTAATAATCCCTGACCTGAAAAAAGCACTAAAGTTATCTGATAAAAATTCACTTAGTACCTATGAAATTAATCAGGCGGCAATACTTTCAATGCTTTCAGAAGTTTATTTGTGGCAACATGATTATCTCAATGTAATAAATACTACAGATCAGTTAATTGCCTTGAAACGATTTGATTTGGCTCCTCAAGGTACTTTCAGAAATGTATTTAGTGATGCCAATACAATTGAAAACATTTGGTCATTAAACTGGAATTATTTGACAGACGGTTATAACAATATCGCTGCAAAATTAGGCTCAACTAGTAATACCTCTAATTTCGGGATAGACGTTCCTTTTACAATATGGGAGAGTGCAACAAGTCTTGGAGATTTAAGAAGGTCATTAAATTATGATACAACTTTGGTTTCATCTGGTATTACTGTTATTTGGAAATTTTATCCGTTGGATCCAACTTCTGGAAAGCCATTAGTGCCTAACAGAAGTCAAAATCAAGCAAAGCTTCCCTTCTACAGATGGGCAGATATATTACTAATGCGTGCTGAGGCCTTTAATTGGGCGATGAATGACAAAACAAATGCCATTTCTTTGGTTAATAAAGTTAGGGCGAGGGCAAATGCAAAGTTGTTGAATGCCTCAAATTATTCATCTCAATTGGATGTTGAATGGGCAATTCTAACAGAGAGACAATTGGAATTATTTGCGGAAGGAAAAAGATGGTTTGATTTAGTCAGAACTAACCGGGTAATAGATATCATGGATCCTATTATTACTAATAGGCAAATACTTGGTAATATAAATGTTACTGGATTCAAGGATTCTCGTAAAATATTATGGCCAATTTCTAGAACTGCATTGACAGCAGATCCATCTTTAATTCAAAATCCTCCTTATTCAAAATAATATTTACACTGTATGAAGAACAATAAGCTTTTGAAGAGAATTTTATTAATGTTACTGCCGCTGATGCTTTATTGTATTAGTGCTTGTAATAAAATTGCGGGTTTACCATTACAAAATAATCCAACTTATTCTGCAAGTTTAAAGAATACACATATCAATGAATCTATATGGCAGTTCATAAAAGATAGAGGAATTGCGGGAGATTCTATTTTTTATCAAATGTATCTAGGAATACTTTATTCAGGTATTGATACGAATGAATATACTAAACCCAATCGTACCTATTTATTGTATAATAATGATGCTGTGAATGGAACATCTACCAACTCAACAACAGGAGTTGTAGGGGTAAGTAGTGCTGCTTTTTTTGGTAAATACAAAGTAAAAGACCCAGTTACAGGAAAGTTAGTGAATGCGAGTAGTTGGACACAGTATCCAAAACTACAAATCAAAAATCATTTATTATCACTGATTGTTGAAGGTAAATACAGCTTCGAAACATTAGGCAATGATTTTACTTATGCAACAACACTCCTGCCTTCTAATTATGACACGCTCAATACACAAAGCCAGATTTCCTTTCATATTGCTACAACTAGGGCAGGAAGTTTAATTATTAATGGATTTACGAATAGTATGGCACCTACTCTAACGGCTCCCGGATTTCTTGTTTATACTTCAGGCATCAATGCAACAAATGGTGTGGCACATGTAATGAATAGGGTTGTTTATTATCAAAGGCAACAAACAGCTTGGGACATGATTCTTGACAGGGGTATCCGGGGCGATTCCATATATAATCAGATGTATCAGGCTATCAGGTATTCAGGAATTGATACCACAGAATACACAAACAATAACCGTACTTTTATTTTATATACGAATGATGCCATCAACAGAATGGTAAGTGGAACAGTAGCGAGTGATTGTTATTTTGGAAAATATAAAGTCAATGGTCAACCTGCCACAAGTTGGTCACAGTATTCTCCGTTGCAAGTAAAAAATCATTTATTATCATTAATAGTTTATGGTGAAAGGACATTGAGTGCTGATACAACACGGCTTTATGAAACCTCTTTAATGCCATTGAATTACGATACACTCAATCCACAAAGTACAGTTGTATTCTATTCAAAGACTAAAACTTCAATGCGATTGAATGATTTTAATGGGAGTCAATACCCGACTCCTAATTTAAGAACACCCGGATTAGCCGTTAGAACGCCTGGATTGCTTTCTTTGAATGGTCCTGTACATGTAATAGATAGAGTATTGTTTTATCAAACGAAATAGAGTATTGGAAATGAATATATTATTCGGATTTATTTATTTAGAATGTAAGTAATTATGCAAAGTGTTTATAGGGTTTTTATATTGTTGATTTACTGTTGTTTGATGAGTTTGACTGTTCAATCCCAATCATTAAAGGATGCCATTCAGCCTGCTATCAAGGAGGCAGGTTTCAAAATGCCGGGTTATATTTTGTGGTGTCCTTCTGTAATTAAGGTGGGCAAAACCTATCATTTATTTGCCTCCCGTTGGCCTCAATCTTATGGTTTGGCAGGGTGGACAACCTATTCAGAAATTGTCAGGGCAACATCAGATAACCTATATGGCCCTTATACATTTCAGGAAGTAGTGATTCAAAAAAGAGTGGGGGCTTGGGATAAGGAAAGGGCGCACAATCCAAAAATTGTCAAGGCGAAAGATAAATATGTGTTGTATTATATATCTGCTGCAAACAAGACAGGATATGCTTGGGCAAATGAAATTACCGGGCCTTGGAACAGGATTGATTCTACTGCAATGCCATTTTCAAATCCTGCACCTTTAGTGAAAAGTGATGGTAGTATCTATGTTTTCGGTCGTAATAACATCAATAATATCAGGGTGGCACAGGCATTTACGGCTCCTCGTTTTGATAGTAAGTACACTAAAATTAGTCAACAATACAATCTACTTCCTGATAGTAATCAATTGGAAGACCCCACTATTTGGTGGGCTAATAAGCAGTATAATGTAGTATTAAGTGATTTTGTTGGTTCAGTGACAGGCACAAAGAAAAATGGAGCTCAATACTACTCCTTAGATGGTTTGAATTACAAACCTGTATCTAAGGAATCAATTTATGGAAAAACCGTCACCTATAGTGATGGCACAACTCAAACATTTAGAAGACGAGAACGCCCTTTTGTTTTTCCGAATGAAAAAGGAGAAATAACAGCACTCTTTACTGCTTGTCTAACCACTGATGAACAGTCTTGGATAGTAGTAAATCCTGTTAAAAACTATGTTCCACCTAAAATGAAAGAATAAATATTGACAATCAGATTGGTTTTATAAAACGATTTTAATAATAAACAAAAGAACAAAAATGAAAAAGCAGATTTATGTATTGGTTATCCTTTGTATGAGTGTAATTGGATTTACAGCCTTCATCAAAGAAAAGAATGTATTGATAGTAGGTGATTCTATTTCGATAGGATACACTCCGTTTATACAAAAAGCCTTAGCACCCGATGTAATAGTAGAACATAATGATGGTAATGGTGGAAATACGTTAAGAGGTGTACAACGAATAGAAAAGTGGTTAGGTACAAAACAATGGGATGTAATTATTTTCAACTTTGGACTTCATGACTTAGCTCGTCTTGATTCTTTGAAAAAATACAATGTTGTTACAGGAAAAGTAGAAGTGACAATTGATGATTATAAGAAAAACTTGACTACTATCGTAAATAAGCTTAAAGAAACGACTGCCACTGTAATTTTTGTCAATACCACTGTTGTTCCTGATAGTGCTGCTGGCAGAAAAGTGGAAGACGTACCTCTTTACAATAAGGCAGCAGAGGAAGTTATGAAGAAAAATGGAATCAAGGTGATTGATTTATATACGCCTTCATTAACTATCCACCATGCAAATTCAAAACCTGGAAACGTGCATTATACCCCACAAGGATATACTTTATTGGCAGATATTCTTGTAAAAGCAATACAGGATGCTTTAAAGTAAGAATTTATTAATAATAGGCTCTAAGTAATAGGTTGTAGGTTGTATGCCAGCAATGTCATTGCTAACGTAAAATAAAATGCAACTTACAGCTTATAACTTAATACTTATAACTTAATACTTATAACTTAATACTTACAACTCATTTCTAACGATTAAACACTAGCAATTATGAAACAACAAATAACAAAAAGCAAGCAAACAAAAAGTGTCCTAAGAATATTACTAGCATTTATTTCATTTTTGTCACTGGGACAAGTTCATGCAACAGCTATAAAATGGGTGGGTGGTACAGCAGGTAATTGGAGCAATACTGCTAGTTGGAGTCCTGCACAAATACCAACTAGTAGTGACGATGTTACTTTTGACAATAGTGTAGCAGGAAACACAAGTCCAACTGTGACCCTCACTGCTGACTTAGGTACAACCTCTGTTTTGAGTTTGACATTTACAAGTAGTAATGTAACTTTTGTAGTTGGAGCTTATACACCAACAAATCCTTTGATTATGACAAATATGACTCTGACTGCTAGTACAGTCACTTTTGCCATAGGCATAAAAGTGAACAATACATTAAGTGTTTCAGGAGGTTCTATTGTTAAACTCTGTCCAAATACCACTACAGGTCCTTACACAAATACTATTGGTAATGGAACAACTGGCACCTTGTCTGGCATGAATACATCTAATTATTTTCAAGGAGCAACTACTCCTTTTTCTTCTCTTGCATTCAATGGACCTTCTTCATCAACTGCTTTTTCTACCTATTTTGTATCTACTACAAACATGTATTCGTTTAATATTACAAAGGGGGTTGTTACGATTGGAGGAAGCATTGGTATTTCTAGGTTGACACTTCAATCAACTGGTTCAATGGTTCTTGGAAGTGGGGCGGCATTAACCCTTACGGGTAGTGGAACTTCCGCTTATAATGGTGGTACTATTGATGCAAGTAATCCAACTTCTAGTGTTATTTTTACTGGAGCAATTGACTATTCTGCTTTATCAACATCTCCTTTTTCTGCAAACACAATTAATTCTTTTCAAATTTTTGGTTCAAGTGCAACTGTCGTTAAGCTTGGAACTGGGAATACAATAAAAAATCTGGTTTTAACATCGGGCATCTTGGATAATGCTTCCCAAAATATAACGATGGCAGACGGAGGTACTATTACAAAAGCGGGTGCTAATTTTACAGCTATTCCAATTTTTGGTACTTCTTCAGCACATAGAGTCAATGTGGTTTATGGTTCAAATCTTAGTACAGGTATTGAATTACTAGGCTCGCCCGGAAAAGTGGGTAATCTGACAGTAAATGATGCCTGTACTGTTTACCCTTCTAATAGCGGATTGAAAAGTATTGCAATTGGTGGTACATTAACTGGTTATACCTTACCTACGGTAACTGTTGCTGCACCGAATACAGGAGGTCCTACTGCTACTTTAAAAGTATTGACTTCTGGAACGGCACCTAATATGACTATAACTGGCGTAGTAGTTACAAATCCTGGTTCTGGATATACAACGACACCTGTATTCACATTGTCTGATGCAACTGGATCGGGTGCAACTTTTACCCCGACTTTTAATACAACAAATCCTACCGTGGATTCCATAATTGTAGGAAATGGCGCTAGTGGTACTTTAAACTTTCCAAATTCAACTAATGCTGTAACACTTACCGTAAATAAAGGAATTCGGGTACAAAGTGGAGGTACATTTACAACGGGTGCACAAACGAATGTCGTATCTCACCAACTCTTAGTGGGTGGATGTATCAATAATTCTGGCACTTTCACCTTGAAGGGTTCTGGAGCTACTAAGTCAACTGATTTAACTTTAAATGGAACTGGAACTCAATTGCTATCTGGAACACCTTTATTTTATAAGGTTTCCATTACCAATACAACAACTCCAATTACCACTTCTTCTGCCCTTGATTTCACTACGCTTAGCATTGCTTCGGGTGCCATATTAAATATGGGAACTTTCGACATGACAGGTTCTTCTCTTACTACAAGTGGAACAGGTACTTTAAAAACCCAATCCACAAGTACAACTCCAATTCCATCTGTGACATACACTTTTACTGTGGAATATAATAATGCAACTGGAAGTCAAAGTGTAATTGGAACTACTTATGGTGGGTTGACAATTAGCAACACAAGTGGTAGTAATAATGCCACTTCAGCACTGACAGTAAATGGAACTTTGAATATTGCATCTAATGCTTCCCTTAATATGTCCACCTACCAATTGTTAGGTACTATTTCTAATACAGGCTTAGGGTTATTGCAAACTGCAAATACGACTGTTCCTCCAATTCCTTCTGGAATAACTTGGTCTGGAACTGTAAGTTTTACAAGTAATAGTAACCAAACAGTACCTGCTGGTTCTTATAATAACCTCACCCTTGCAGGAACGAGGACAGGTTCGGGTTCAATTACTTTAATTGCTTCAGGAACGATTAATATTGCAGGTACTTTAAGCCCTATTGCTACTTTTAGTACGGGTAATTATGTGGTTACAAATAATACAATAGTATTTAATGGGGCTTCCACTCAGATCATACCGTCATTTACTTTTAATAATCTAACCATTTCAAATGCGAACGCTTCAATTACATCAGGAGGAACTCTTATTGTCAATGCATTGTTTACAGTTGATGCAAACTTTACTCAAAATGTAAACTCGACCATTAATGCAAATGGAGGTATTACCATCAACAGTGGAACTAATTTCACAATTGATGCAACAGGTTCGGCTGTTGCAGTAAATGCCGCAAATTCTATTAATGCAGTATTAAATAATGGAAGTTCAAGTACGATAACCAATAACGGCACTTTGACAATCAATGGCTATTTTAAAAATAGTTCTACCACTTCATTTGCAGGTAGTTATTCTGTAGCCAATAATGCAGTAGTAGAACATGCTGTAAATGGTGGCAATTTGCCAATCGCTACGTGGGCTGCAAATTCATATTTATATTTTACTGCTATAAATGCATCGATACCTTCAAATACAGCTCAGTCTTTTGGTAATATCTTATGGAATTGTTCTGCGCAAAGTTCTGGGCTTCAATCAATAAATCCTACAGCTATTAAAGGTAAATTAGTCGTGCTTAATACAAATGGAAAAAATATAACCTTGTCTAATAATGCTATCAATGCGGCTAATTCTATTTCAATAGACAATGGCATTACTGTAGGCTCAGGTGCAAGTGGATATTCATTTAATAATACGACGATTACTACTACTTCTGCTTTATTGTCTCTCAACATAAACAATACTTCTCCTTCATTTCCACCTACTATTGTTGTTACTGGTGATGTAACTGTGGGTAGTGCATCGGGTACCGCACAATTAGGAACTATTAGGGCTGCTTCTCTATCTCTTACCGGCAATTGGAATATTAATGCAGGAGGCACTTTTGCTCAAACCAGTATAACAGTTATTTTCAATGGTTCTTCAGCACAAAATATCAATGCAGCAACAACATTTAATGCCTTGACAATTGCAAATTCTGGTGCAGGAGTGACGTTAGGTAACGGTGCGGCCTTGACCGTAAATGCTGATTTGACTCTTACTTCAGGAATATTGGCTGACGGTGGAAATACAATCACACTTCTAGGAAATCTTGCTGGAACAGGTACACATACTGGTTCAGGTAAAATTTACATGACTGGAGCATCAAAAACAATTTCAGGTGCCACCCTTGGCAATTTAGAAATAGCTTCTAGTGGAACTGTTACTGCTTCTGCAGGAATTACAGTCAATGGAAATCTGACTCTAACTTCCGGAACTTTAGCTGATGCAGGTTTTGCAATCACAGTAGGTGGAAATCTTGCTGGAACAGCAACGCACAGTGGAACAGGTAAGATTAGTTTGACAGGTTCGTCAACTACAATTTCTGGTTTAACTGTAGTAAACCTTGAAATTGTTTCCTCAGGAACAATAACAGCTAGTGCTTCACCTACTATTTCTGGCATATTAACCCTAACTTCAGGAACATTATCTGATGGAGGAAACACAATTACTGTTTCAGGTGGCATTGCAGGAACAGGTACACATATTGGTACAGGCGAAATTAAGATAATTGGTTCTGGTACTCGGACTATTTCGGCGGTAACACTTAAAAATCTTGAAAATGCTTCATCAAGTGGAACAATCAATATTTCAGGTGCAACAATCGATGCCCTTACATTAACTAGTGGTACTGTCTCTGGAACTTCTAATGTTTTATCAGCCTTAAATTTTAATGGTGGTGGTTATGGCGTTGGAACGGGAAATACATTAACACTTTACAATGGTACTACTGTCACAAGGAATAGTAGTACTGGAAACTTTACAACAAGTAGTGGTGTTGTTAAATGGGGCACTTCATCTTCCGATTTAGTAAATATTACAATGAATGTTACAGCAAGTAATGGTGCTGAAATAAATGGCTCAGAAACGCCTGGCTCAATAGGCACTTTGACAATTGCAAATGGGGCTATCTATACTTGGACTTCAGGTAGAAATGTCACAAATCTGGTAAACAATGGTACCTTATCTATGGCAGGAACATGTTCAATAAAAGGAACAATTTCAGGTTTAGGCAGCATTACTTCTTCTACTGCTTCACTAACATTAAGTGGTGCTACTAATGGAAATAATGGAACTTTATACTTTACTAATGGAAGTGCATTGACCAACTTGACTATCAACAAAACAGGTACAAACGCCTCTGTAACGCTTGGTTCACCTGTAACTCTGTTAGGCAATTTAGCACTGACTGCTGGCACATTAGATAATGCTTCAAGTTCTTTGACATTGTCAAATAGTAGTACAATCACCCGAACTTCTGGTGCTATCACAGCCTCTCCTGTATTCGGTTCAACTGTGAATGTAACTTATAATAGTGCTTCTTCAACTACCACAAGTTTCGAAATACCTACTAATGCAAGTGTTCTAAGTAATCTTACAGTTTCGAATGGTGGTGGAATTGTCCTTAGTAATTCAGCTACTGTAAATGGTGTTTTAAGCTTGACAAGTGGGAAAATAACTCTAGGGAATAATAACCTGTATATGGTTACAGCAGCTTCCATCTCTGGAACTCCGAGTAGTTCTAAATATGTAGTAATTAATGGTACTGGAACCTTCACTAGGCAGGGTATTGGGAATGTTGCCTCTTTATTTCCTATCGGCACAGCTACTTCCTATACTCCTTTGACCATTACCAACACAACTGATGTTTCTGACATTACTACTTCAGTTTCAAATACTATTACTAATGCACCCGCAGATGCCACAAAAGTGGCAAATGTACAATGGTCTGTGACTGAAAATGTAGCAACAACAGCTACTATTCTATTTCAACTGAATTCAACCGACAAGGCTGTATCTTATACTGTAGGGACAAATGAATTGGGTAATTTTAAAAGTTCCAATGGTTTTTATACTTCTAGTTCCATTACAACATCTGGCAATTCTCCTATTACAGGAACTGCTACTGGAATACAGTTAGGTGCAACTGTTACGAATCTATTTGTAATAGGGAATAGTGGTGCAGTTGCCTCATTCACAGCTCCCACAATTACTAGCTTTAGTAATATAATTAAAAACTTTGGAGATGCGGCCTTCACTATTACAGCACCTACTTCAAATAGTTCAGGCGCCTTTACCTACAATAGTAGCAACACTTCAGCGGCAACTATCAGCGGTTCTACCGTAACATTATTGGGTGTAGGTTCAACTACTATTACTGCTAATCAAGCTGCTTATGGCAATTACTTGTCAGGAAGTACAACTGCAACTTTAACAGTAAATGCTATTGTTCCATCTGCACCTGCAAGTATTACTCCGACTGCTGATAACGCACAAGTTTTTATCGATTATACTGCACCTATTAGTAATGGAGGGGCTTCCATTATTGATTATACGATTACTGCAATCCCGTCATCAGGAAGTAATCTTGTTAGAACTAGCATTACTGCCAATCCATATACTTTTACAGGGTTAACGAATGGAATCACTTACACATTTACTATTACTGCAAGGAATAGTATAGGTACAGGTGCTACAATTACGTCAATTGCTACCACACCATCTGCCACTACTATCTGGAATGGTACTTCTTGGAGTGCAGGAACGCCTGATGCCTCTCAAATTGCGGTTATAGCAGCTCCTTACACTAGCAATACGCCAATAATCTGTACTAAATTAACCATTAATTCAGGTATAAACTTCACCAATAATAGTACAATTACAGCTACTAGTTCTCCTGTTACCATCAATGGAACAGTCAGTGGTACTGGTTCTATCGTATTGGGAGGTTCTTCTGCTCAAACAATTACTGGAACAGGGACAGTTAATAATTTGACGTTAAATAATACTGCAGGAGCTTCTGTGACTGGTTCTTTAGGGATTACTGGAGAGTTGAATCTTCAATCCGGCACATTTAATACAGGTGATAATATTATTTTGAAATCAACAAGTATTGAGAATAGTGGTATTCTTGCTCCGATAGCAGCAGGTGCTACTATTAGTGGAAAGATTACAGTTGAAAGATATATTCCTAAAGGCTTCCGCGCCTTCCGTGATTTGAGTGCAAATGGTGTTTTTAACCCTTCAAACACTTTATTCAATACTTGGCAAGAAAGTGGTGTTAACCATCCCGGTTACGGTATGTTCATAACCGGTGGTGCACCTGATTCAGTGGCAGACCATATCAAGTATGGTTACACAGATGAAAAAGGTATTGATCGTACCTTGAGTGGCTATTCTTCAGCCTACTATTACAAGGCAGGTTGGGATACCGTAACAGATACAAAGAACACTCCATTGAATCCTTACCAATCATACCGTGTATTGGTTAGAGGCGATAGGAATTTTAATTTAGATACAACTGGAGTTACAATGATCAGCGGTCCTACTCAATTGGCTATGCAAAGTGCTACCACACTTCGTGCAACAGGTGTTCCTGTAACAGGAGATGTTACATATAGGACAACGGGAGTTACAAATGCTGTAACTGGAAATACATACAATAGTGCAGAATATGGTTTGAATAGTTCTCCATCAGGATACACCTATTTAGCAAATCCATACGCTTGTCCGGTAGTATTCGATAGTATTTTCAATAACTCGCAAAACATCAAGGAAAGCTATTATTACCTTGACCCAACAATTGGTTCCACAGGTGCTTATGTAAGTTTCAATGTACTTGCTGGGGTTTCAAGCAAAGGAGCAACAGAAGGAGCCTTTATACAGGCAGGTCAAGGCTTCCTGATTGGCAATACTAGCAGTTCACCTGTGGTAGTATTAAAGGAAAGATTTAAGGCAACAGGTGCAGGAGTGAGGACATCGATATTTGGAACAGCCACTCAAAAGAGTAAACTTGTGGTAAGTCTGGTTAAACAAAGTAATGTTACCATGAAGATGGATGCTGCAGTAGCTGTTTTCAGTCCACAGTTCAGCAATGGAGTTGGTGCGGAAGATAATAGCAAATTCAGCAATGCAAGTGATAATCTATCTATTACAGAAAGTGGTCATAATTTGAGTATTGATGGAAGATTACCTGCTACAACAAACGATGTTTTAGGAATCACTTTAGGACAATTAAGTGGAACAGATTACAGCTTTGTGATAGATGCAAGTGGTTATACAGGAAATGGATTGTCCCCATATTTGGTGGATGCCTTTACCAATAAGACTACAGCTTTAAAAGCAGCAGTTGATACTATAGACTTCAAAGCAGATGCAAAGAAAGTAGCTACTTATCAAAATAGGTTTAGTATTATCTTCAAACCAACAACACTTCCTGTAAACAGTATTGTTGCGAATGCAACAGCAAATGGAAATGTTGCAACCATCAAGTGGAATACTGTTGGAGAGAATGGTGTTTCAAACTACGAAGTTGAGAAATCAACTGATGCTAAGAACTTCACTAAAATAGGAGAGGAGGTCGCTAAGAATATAGCTACTGCTCGTTATTCTGCTACTGACAAAGCTGCAACAGCTGCTACTAATTATTACCGTATCAAGGCAGTAAGCACAGACGGAACAATTGCCTACAGTAATGTTGTAATACTAACCACTAACAACTCACCACTAACAACTATCTATCCTAACCCATTGACAGGCCAAACCCTGAATATTCAATTAGGAAATTTAGTAGCAGGGAAGTATGCGGTAAGCTTTTATAACAGTCTTGGTCAAAAGGTAACTAAACAAGTAATTAATCATGCGGGTGGAAATGGAACACATACGGTAAGTTTCAATACAACAATTGCAGCAGGTGTTTACAATATAGTCATCAGAGATGTGAATAGTAAGGAACAAGTGTTTCAATCAACACTTTCCATACAATAATTATTAGTGGTTAGTTATGAATATTAGATGGATTATTAGTATTTATAAAATGTTACATCTATCTAACCACTAATATCTAACCACTAACAACTAAAAAGAGAGAGGCCAAATTGGATGCTGCCTGCGTTTGAGTGTTTAGCAGGTGGCGTCCTTGGTTTTATCATTGTTCTTTAAAGCACTTTTAAGGGCAAAAAGAGATTTGCTGTAACAAACGTGCCGACATTGGAGCAAACACGAAGATTTGCTGCAATGCTGTTGCCGACATTGGAGCAAACACGAAGATTTGCTGCAATACTGTTGCCGACATTGGAGCAAACTCGAAGATTTGCTGCAATGTTGTTGCCGACATTGGTGCAAATCAATTTAAGCGAGCAAATAGTTCATTGGTAACCATTTGAATGATATTGATTAATGATAATTGGGCTGTAAACGAAAAACTTTTTTTTACCCTTCAGTTATTTCTTTTGGTTCATTTTGAAATAAAAAATTAGTTTAAAATTAAAAATTGATAGGAATGTTTAAAAATGTTATTTTATTGGTTGTTTTTTCACTTAGTTTAAATGCTGTTAAAGTATTCGCACAAGATAAAGGGGATGAAGACAAGGCAATGTACAATACCAATAAATCAGGGGATGCGGTCTTGATTGATGCTGCTAAAACTCAATGGTGGAATGCTACCACAAAAACCCACGATGAAA
>CANCPA010000080.1 GCA_947379895.1 Chitinophagaceae bacterium
ACAAAGGGAGCATTTACCAATGATATGGCACTTTTAAAGCTAGTATATCTGGCTTCAAACAGAATTGAAGAAAAATGGAATTCACCATTGAAAAATTGGAAAATGGTGATTCAGCAATTAAGCATTATGTTTGACGACAGGATGCCGAAACTTTGCTAAAAAATTTTCAGCCCCGTTACCCTCTTTTAGGGCCATGGACCTAAAAGAGGGTAACGGGGCTGAAGCACTAACGGGCTTGACACAGTTAAGATTACATTCCCGTAGGAATATGTTTCCGATAAATACTAATTTTAGTAAAGAGAAAGGCTAAGTATATTGTGATATAGCCAATAAAAAGCACTTAATTTAAGTAACGTTTTATTAAAAAAGGAATTCATTTTTTAAAGGAACAATATAAAATTGTGAAATAACAAACTTAAATGAATGTAAAAAATCGGCAAATTTTTATAAAATAAAGTTTTAAATCTAAGCAATAGTGTTACGAAATATCGGTCTTACTCTAAATCCAATCCTCACATACAATTTTTTAAATCGCATATTCCAAACATCTTCAATCGAATCGCTAATTGCACTTACTAACATCAATAGTATGCCTATTACAGCAAAAACATCCCAAACTTTTCCTATAAAAATTGCAACATTAAAATAAGTAACACTTGGAATTAGTTCCAAATATGCTAAAACAGGTGCAATCATACATCCTGCTACAATCATTAAAAAATAGCCAACTATTGACAATGCTATTTTTAATTTTTTCTGACGATTGCAAAAACTCCCTTCCAAGAAGCAGCCAGGTAGTGTAAAAATAAAATATGGAATAAATAGTATACCAAGTAAACCAATTTTTAAAAAGTCATTTCTCAAAGACAACTTTTTATTAGTATAGTACCAATTATACATCCATGATATACATGATATACATGAGTAATTTTGAGTTGAAACTTTATCCATAATCCTGAATATGCACATGTCAAAATGTAAGATGCTGAGTACTTCTGAAAGATCACTCAAAAGTAGAATTTACAAATATCGATGCAGGTTAAAAAAGTATGTTATAAGTTTCAAAAGTAAAGAAGAGATTCTGACGAAAGTCCCCCTTAAAATAGGGGGTAGTCTAAATTTGAAAATCTATTTGAAGATAAATGAAAGGATAATAATTAAACTTTAGGAGAATTATGCAATGTTCTAAAAAAAAAAAGAGGGTCGCATAGACATGCAACCCCGTTTTTAAAATCCAATATCCTATGAAAACCGATTCAAATATAGAGTAAATAAATTAATGTTACAAAAGTTAATTTTATTTTTCCCAAAAAAGAAAAACATTACTAGGTTCAGCTAGTCTTTCTTCATTAACCAAATATAAAATTCCGGAAAAGCTTGCTTCCAAAATTTTTCTTTATGTTCACCAATTGGATTAATCAACCTAGCAATTTCATATCGCTTCTTTTTTCCTAATAAATCATACATCTTTTCGATATCACTAATCATAGTTGTACTTTCTTTTCCTCCGCCATAAAAATAAAATCTAGATAATACGTTATTTTCACCTTTGGTTGCCTCATCAAATATGGCAGGTGCTATCCAAAATGAAGGAGAGAATATACCCGCAGCCCCAAAAACATCTTGATATGTCAACATTGCATACTCACTTATTAATCCCCCCATACTACTTCCTGCTATAAAAGTGAATTCTCTTCCCTTCTTGGTTCTAAACTTTGAATCAATGTAAGGTTTTAAATTTTTAACCAAAAAATCAACATAAAACTTTCCTTCACCTTTAGAATCAGGAGTAATAAAAGAGTTTTTTAATGAATAATCATAAGGACAATATTCGTTAATACGCTTTTCGCTGCCATGATCAATTCCAACAACAATACATTCACTATCTATCTTTTTTTGAAGCGTGTCAAGGCATTCGTCTACACCCCATTCTTCAAAACTTGCCGTCTGTTCATTAAACAAATTTTGCCCATCATGCATGTATAGTACAGGATATATTTTTCCGCTAGTAGCATATCCCTTTGGCAAATAAATCCAAATACGTCTTTTTCTATTCAACTGAGGAATATTGAATGCTGTATCTATTATTTTCACTTGAGGAGTAGCCGTATATCTTTTGGGTCGTTCAGGATAATCATCTTTCCAACCAGCAATATCGAAATCCAGCGACATATCTGCTGACACATCGACTATTCGATCATTTATTTCTCTGCCATCTGCCATGCATTCAACTTTATCAAAAGACCCTCGTGTGAATTTGAATGCATAATTACCTATTGCTACATCTTTTAATACGATTCCCTTCCTCCCCCCAGCAAATGGCTTTAACTTATAATTGATGTCTTTTGGATTCCAATTATTAAATGTACCACTTACATAAATTTCATCTTCTTTTTTAGTAGCTACTCCATTAACAATTAAACGAACAGAAAACTGTGCACTAACCACATGTATAACTCCAACAATCAATAAAGTTGTAATAAATGTCCTTTTCATTTCTCTATTTATTTAAAACTTAAAAACCACCTACAATTTAAATGAAGGTGGCTTTTAATGATAAGAATTATATAGTATTAATAACTATAACTCATTTACATCTATGCTCTATAATTTTACCTAAGTATTCGTAGTTATCCTGAGATAAAACATCTTAAACAATAATAAAATTACTTAATCAAGAATTTCAACATCTGCAGGATACTTAGACTTATTAAACTGAAATAAATTATCATTTAATATTACAGTTGTATTGGTATTACTAATTGTCAATTCAACACTATTATTACTCTTATCAAGAATTTTTGCTTTAGTAATAAAACTTTTTACCTTATCAATGAAAATATTAACTTTCTGAACATTTTTTCTTTTATCCAGGGGGATTAATTCTATTTGATGAAAATTACCGACTGAAGTAATTAATTTATAAGAATAATCCTTGTCATAAAAATTTGACAACAAAATTTGAGGACTTAAAGTAGAACTAGCATCTTCAACGCCAGAAACTGTTATAGTCTTGTTTCCGTCAAAATTATATATCTTTTTACCATCACAAATTATTTCAATTTTCCCCTGTTTCATTATATATTTTTGTCCTTTTAGAGAAACAGAACCAGTTCTTATTCCATTATTTACACCTTTACTTGACAAAGACTTCAAGGAGAAAGAGGCAGAAATAGAAGTCACACTTTTAATTTTAGCACTTACGCCATCTAATATTTTTTTTGCAGCAGGATCGTTCTGAGCATTAATACAATTTACTATTGACAAAAATGCAATAAAAAGAATAATAATATTTTTCATTTAAATAATTTGGGTGCAAATATAACAGTCTATTATTATTGACAGTTGATAATTAATCTATAATAATTACTTCAACCTATTCAACATAAGTTAGAGAAATTAGCAATATAAAAATACAAAGCCTGAAACTACGAAGTTAATAATGGAGCACTTGGAACAATTTGGATTTGCTCATCAAGTAATATTGGAAGATTTAAAAATCTTAAAATTATATTAGCAGTCAAAACAACATCCTTTTCACAATAGTCAGCAATGCGTTTTAAATTCCTTTCTTTATAATAAACATCCTGCACCATACTACCATCGATATCGTCCTTTGAAGTAGGGAGGCCTAATACATTGGCTAATAAATGCAAAGTGATATAGTTTTTATGGTCTCCAAATTTCCACCAATTAAGAGTATCAAATATTTTGACTTCCCATGGCTTTTTCTCATGAATCAATAAATATTCCGGAAGTGAAAGGTGATTTACAATCATTCGTCTACAAATAAATGGGATATCAAACTCTTTTATATTATGACCTGCAAATTGGAAATTTGGATTGTGGAAATAAACCTTATTACAAAGCTGAATAAAAGAAATTAAAATCTCTGATTCACTTTCACCAAAAATGCTTTTCACCTTTAAAATAGGATGCTTTTCTTCATTAAAATAATAGAATGCAGTAGAAATACAAACAATTTTGCCAAATTCTGCAAGAATTCCAGCCTTATCATGGTAACTATCTTGTGGCAATGTATTTTCTGGCACGGTTTTAGAAATTTTATTATTCCAAAGTAATTGCCATGTTGGAGACAGTAAATTATAATTTTCAAACTGAGGAACGGTTTCAATGTCAATCAACAATAAATTATTTATCATAAGTTTGTATTCAATCTTTAACTATTAATAAAACAAAAAATGAGCACTTCATCAAATGGGGACACCCCAAAAGACAGCCGGAAAGTTTGGTACGGCGTATTAACTGTATTATTATTAACCACTTGGGGCTATATAATATACGATAAAAGTAAAACTAAGGAAACTTTAGTACAAAAAGACACACAAATATTAACGGTTAGCACAGAGAAGGATTCAATACAATTAGCATTTAATAACGCTAGTCTTAAACTTGATTCTTTATCAAGTAATAATACTAAACTACAAGGAAATTTAGCTTCACAAAATGACGAACTCATTAAACTAAAAGCTAGTATTGGAAAGATTCTTAGCAAAAAAAATGCGTCAGATGCTGAACTAAAACAAGCCAAAGAAATGATTGAAGAGTTGAATGGCAAAATAGAAGGGCTCTCGGCAGAAATTGACAAATTAAAAGGTGAAAACAAGCAACTAGCAACTACAAATTCTAAATTGAATGGAGAAAAAGACAGCATCAATTCTGTGAAACAAAAACTAGAACAAAGTTTAAACTCCACAAAAGCAGCAAAAGCAAATGTTGAAGACTTAGCCTCTACACTTCATGCATCTAATATTGCAATTATTGGAATAGAAAAGAAAAGTAGTGGCTCGGAAAAGGTTACTACAACTGCAAAACGTGCTACTCACTTACGTTTCACATTTGATTTAGATGAGAACATGTTATCTCCAAGTGGAACTAAGACAATTTATGTATGCGTAACTGGACCTGATGGAAAAGCGATTTCAAGTGGTGAAACATTTAATAGTCGTGATGAAGGTGCAAAACCCTATACAAATAAAACAGATGTTCAATACGAACAAGGAAAAAGGTCACATGTAAACTTTGATTGGAAGAAAGAAGATGGTAAATATCAAATTGGGGACTACAAAGTTGCAATTTATCATAATGGATTCAAAATAGGTGAAGGAGTGAAAACATTAAAGAAAGGTGGATTATTTGGCTAGAATAAAACAGCTAATATTTAATCAGTTTTAATTTAAATGAAAAAGGTATAAAGAAATTAATTTTAATTCTTTATACCTTTTTTACTTTATCCAAACTGCAATGTACATAAATTATCTGTTGCTTGTTTTGTTTTGCTTTGAATATGACTCTATCGCCTTACTTTGAGATAATAAACTTTGAATGGTTTCGACAGTTTCCCTTTCTTCAAATATTTTTTGTAACAACGACATATACTCTTCTTCATTTGTTGCTTGATAAGCAACAGGCATTGCCTTTATCCTAGAGGTAACAGTAACAGGATATATTTTTATTGCATCATGATCAATCATTACTACTACAGTAGAAAAATTTTCTACAAGTGAAGCAGTAACTTTTAAAGAATGAGAAATTTTATTAAATGAGGATGCATGTGGTGTTGTGACAATCTCTGCACTTAAAAAATTATTACTTACCACTGCAAGATGATCAGCTTGTTCCTGCAAGATAATCTTGGGTGTTTTTACAACTGGAATCTGTCCAAACGAAGGCCATAAATTAGCAGTACTCATATTAAAAATGTGTTTATTGATTGCATTAAAAGAAAACAAATATATGGTTATTCTCGTAGTATTTTGATAGGCAATACTATCGCTATATTGATATTGAAAAATTAATTAAAATCATTGATTGAAATTTCGATTACATAATGAGCTCTTTAACATCATCAAAGTTCTCATTTTTTAAACCCTATTTTTTTACCAAATACGACTTGATAGATATTAGTTACAGAATCAAATTCTTCAACTATTACTTTATTTTGGGTAAACATATTCTGATATTTACTGAAGTCAATTAGGTTTTCATTATTAACATTCAGATTTAAAATAATTACAATTTCATTATATTTAGATATAAAATTCGGTATTTAAACACATGAATCCAAATGAAAGGCTTTTATAGCTAAGTGGGTAAAATTAATAACCATAATCAACTACTCTAACTTACTCAAAGAAAGCTCATTTTAAAATTGTAAACTTTTGCTCAAGGCTATCTGTATTATCATATACGAATTGCAACCATTCAAATCCTGCTTTTGCGAAGTAGATAGAAAAGTTTTCGATTCTTTCTTGCAAGTTATCATTTGGAAATAAAGATTCAATCAAATTTACAATTTGATTTTGTTGCTCACCAAACTTTCGCTTTTCGGAACGTAGAAATTTCTTTTCTAACTCTAAAAGTCGCTGAACTGTAGCTTTTTCAAGAAACTCAACATGTTGCAGTAGTGAAATATCGATAATAGCTGCGGTATCTCTTATAAGTTGATAGTTATTTTTAATTGCATCTATCTCAGAAGTTAAAGAAAGCTTTTTTAAAGAATTGTTTATTACAATTTTCTTTATTAATTCAAACTTATTCAAAAACAAATCTTCTGATCGAAGACTTAACTTTTCAATCTTTTCCTTTTGCTTATTACCTATCAATAAAAAAGAGTTTCTTAAAATTAATACGGGATAAGGCACATTGACCGAATTAAATACATCCTTTAATTCTAACCAATAAGCAAGTTCTCCTCCCCCACCAACAAATGCAATATTAGGTAAAATGGTTTCTTGGAAAACTCCCCTTAAAATCACATTCGCACTAAATCTTTCCGGAAAATCTGACAGCTCTTTTAGAATCGCTTCAGTATCCCAATCCTTTTCTAAATTTGGTACTATATAACGCTTACTTTTGTCTTTGTCTATTTCAAGTAATTGTATTCTTTCACGTTTATCTCCAATCAAATAAAATAAATTCAGTTCTCTTCCTCCTGCCTGAACTCTATAATTTGTGCTTAACTTTTCAATAGTTTGTCTAACTGCTTTATTGGAAAACTGTTCTTTTATTTCCTTTTCAATTACGCCTTGAAAGCTTGATTTTAATGCCTTATTATCAGGAATCACAATTAGTAATCCATAATACGCAAACAAGGCATTTACGAGCTCTAAAGTCGCTTGTTGAATACTTTTACCAAGTGTATAACAACTTGAGAATAATCCTACTAACTCTATCCCAAAAGGGAACACTCCAACCTGACCATCTATTTTATTGATTAGATTCAGTAATTGCCTGTCAACAACCATTCTACCAACAGCACCTGTTTGATTGGTTTGCCAAACTAATTTTTCTCCACCCAAGTTAATATATCCTAATTCGTCCAAATCAGCATCCTCACTTCCCATATAATAAATTGGAACAAAATTATATTGGGGTAATGCAATTTTTAGTTCGTCAGCTAATTTTATTACATGAATAATTTTATATATAAAATACAAAGGACCAGTAAAAATATTAGGTTGATGTGCAGTTGTTATTGTAAAAGTATCTTCATTTAATAATGATTGAAGATTTTGGTTTTGCTTTTCATTCAATACAATCCCACCATATTGCAACTTAAGTTGTTCAACAAGTAATTGCCTGTTTGTATTAAATCCTTTTCTAGCTTTTATCGAGGCATTAATACCTGAAATAGTTGAGGGGTGCTCATAAAATTCTCTCAAAATTTCATTGTTTGATAAATAATCAGCAACTAATTTTGAAAAGTATCCTGTTGAAGAATATGAAACCTTATCTACTCCCTGACTCATACTTGAAATATTTAATCACTAAATTACTTCTCCTTCCAAATCATAATCGAATGCCTTTGTAATTTTTACCATTACAAACTCTCCAATTGTCAACTTTTTCTTCGAATTGATAATGACTTCATTATCAACTTCTACACTATCAAATTCAGTACGACCAAGATAACGACCTGATTCTTTTTTATCAACTAATACTTTAAAGACCTTGCCAACTTTTTCTTGATTCTTTTCTAAACTTATTTCTTGTTGCACCTCCATTATTTCCTGTGCCCTCAATTCCTTATCTTCATCAGAAACGTTATCATCTAATAGATGAGCAGAGGTATTTTCTTCGTGACTATAAGCAAAAATTCCTACCCTATCAAACTTGTGCTCAATTAAAAATTCTTTCAATTCTTCTACATCTTCTTCCGTCTCTCCAGGAAATCCAGCAATCAAAGTAGTACGAATACAAATCCCAGGTACACGAGCCTTAATTTCTTTAATCAATTCTCCCATCTCCTCCCGGGTTATATTGCGCTTCATTGCCTTCAACATATTATTACTTGCATGTTGTAAAGGCATGTCTAGGTATTTGCAAATATTAGATCGCTCCCTCATCACATCTAAAACCTCCATTGGAAATTTTGAAGGATAGGCATAATGAAGTCGTATCCACTCAAGCCCCTTTACATCAGCAAGGGCATTTAATAAACGAGGAAGTTCACGAGTTTTATAAATATCTAATCCATAATATGTTAATTCTTGAGCAATTAGCATAATCTCTTTCACACCTTTTTTCACCAATCCTTCTGCTTCAGCAACTAAATCCTCAATAGATCGACTTACATGTTGTCCACGCATCAATGGAATGGCACAAAAAGAACAAGTCCTATTACATCCTTCGCTTATTTTAAGATAGGCATAGTGTTGAGGTGTACTCAATAATCTTTCGCCAATAAGTTCGGTCTTGTAATCAGCCTCAAACTGCTTTAACATCAAAGGGAGTTCCATTGTACCAAACCAAGCATCCACTTCAGGCATCTCCAATTCTAAATCTGAACGATACCGCTCGCTCAAACAACCTGTTACATATACTTTATCTAATTTACCCCGACGCTTAAGTTCTAATTGATCAAAAATAGTATTGATACTTTCTTCTTTTGCCTTGTCAATAAATCCGCAGGTATTTACCACCACTATATTATGATCAAGCTTCTTATTTTCATGTACTACATCTATCTCATTTGCTGCAAGTTGTCCACTTAGCACTTCGCTATCTACTAAATTTTTACTACAGCCAAGTGTAATAATATTTACTTTATCTTTTTTTATTGTTCTTGCTTTCATTGTGTGGGCGAAGTTATGAGAAATGAGTTATGTTAATTATATGTAAGCTATACCTGAAAATTCAATGAATTAAAAACATTCTTCAATATTCGCTGAGCTAGTAAAAAAATCAACCAAGCAAAGAAAGGTGCCGTAACTACATCAATTGTATAATGAATATGCTGAACTAATACTAATATTCCCATACCTATTGATGCTATTAATGCAATACGTTTTTCCCATTTACCTTGAAAACACAAAAACATCAAGAATAAGGTTGCGGTATGCCCTGAATAAAACAAGTCTTTGGTAATAAAAGGAACATCATAAAAATGACTACTCAAAGGGTCTTTCAAAATTATCAAGTTCTTTGGTGCATTTAAAGGAGTTAATCCAATTGAAACTACCCTTGAAAGGTGCAACAAAATCAAACTCCAACTAAACCGTAAAAAAATGGAGGGATATTGAATAGATTTGATTAACAATAAGGAAACCATCCCCCATAAAATAATAAAAACAGGAGTAGATACATTTATTGCGGGAATCCATTCTAATAACCAATCATTTAATACAATCCCATCACGCTGTTCTATATAATTAAAATATGAGGGAAGTATTGAAAGCAGGCAAATTGCCATAACAACTATTATTATCAGATATTTTCTGAATAGTTTATTAAGCAGTGCTTCTTTCCAATTTCTCTTAAAATCCAACCTTACTATTTAAAAATAAACCTTAACTAAAAAATTAATGCAATAATATATCCGTTTGATATTCCATTCCTAGTCCTAATACTCTTTATTTTTAAACACTAAAACTAGTTCCACATCCGCAGGTCTTACTCGCATTAGGATTAGCAAAAGTAAAGCCCCTGCTATTCAAACCGCCATGCCAATCAACCTCCATTCCAAATAAATACAACCCATGACTTGGATTCATGATAAACGACAATCCATTTGCCTCATATATTTCATCTTCAGGCAATTTCTCTTCAAACCCAAGTATGTAAGTCATACCACTACAGCCGCCGCCCTTAACTCCGACACGTAAATATTTGGTATTATCAAAAGCCTCTTCATTCATTAACCTCTTCACTTCATCAATTGCATTTAATGTAAACTTTATAGGAGAAACTACTAACGTATCCATAATTTTAAATTTTGGCAAAAATAACAACAATAACTTTTTATGAATCAGTAGAATGTATCGGTAAAAGAAAGAATTTATTTAAATTGACCTTGCAATAGTTATCAAAGCAGCATTATTAATTAATAATACTGCTAATAATTGTCTGAATTCACGAACCTCCGAATCTATCTTTTATTCAAACAATACGATACTAATCAACAATAGCACTACATTTAGTCACTAAGGCAAGAAACTCAAACATTGCTGCAATACATTCAAATATTTGGAAAATTCGCATTAACTGAAGTTACAAAATAATTTTTCCAATAAATTGAGTACCTATCCTTGCCCTACGTGCAACTGTAATGTCCTTAGGAGTTGAAATTGAATAAATATAAATTTCTCTTACAAATGACTTTCCTTTTAAATCCTTTACATTGAAATTAGCAGAATTGTTATTAAGTATCACTCTTTTTAATTCTTTTCGAGCACTATCCATGAGTATAATAGTTTGAGTGCTTTTAACTACTTTTTCAGGATATAAATAACTAAAGCTCAATATTCCCTTTTTTACTTTCAATAAATTGAGAGTAGAAGTATCATTTATAGTCCCCCACTCTATCGCTTTATTTTTAAATGATACTTTCCATGATTGCTCACGCTGAGCCATTGAAACAATGGGAAATAAAACAACAAGCACAAGTATTTTAATCATTTTTCGTTTCATTGAAAAGGTTTGTCGATAAAAAAAGGAGTCTGTTTCTATAACAGACTCCTCTATAATTTATTTTAAGCTGTATTAGAAATTCTGAATTTCCTGAATAGCAACTTTCTATTAATTCTTAATAATCTTGTTAGTAATAGAACTTCCAACATTTGAAATTCTAACAATATACACACCTGGAAGCCAAGTAGTAGTATTAATAGTGGTATTTACTTGATCGGAAGCAATTGACTTATTATAGATTTCTCTTCCAACCATATCAACAATACTAACTCTAGTGATTCCAACAGCTGAGCCATTATTTTGAATCATTAACTTATTAAAGAATGGATTAGGAGCAATAGAAAATGAATGATCAAGGCTTAAATAATAAATATTTAATACTTGACTATACAATGAACTTCCATCAGCAGCAACAGCTATCACACGATAATAATAATTATTACCTGCTACAATTGATGCATCACTAAATGTATTCGTAACTAAACCTGTTTTAATTTGAGTGAAATTTACTCCATCTTCACTTCTTTCCAAAGTATACTTAATTCCTTGATCAGGCGTATAAAGTTGCCAGTTAATTACAGCTGCATTATTTTTAATCGCACCATTTACATTTTTCCAAGACAATGGCAATAAAACAGAACTATCAACTAAAATAAATGAACCAAATCCTTTTGCCTTAACAGTTACCGCTACATATCCATCTGTAGTTCGCTTATCTGAAATGCTAGTAGGAGTAATCAATGTAAATTGATCAGGTGTAAGAGTTCCATAAACATCAACACCATTGTTCACTTGTAATACAAGTAAACTCGAAACTTTATTCCAAGCAGCTACTTCATTAGCAGTGTAATAAAGTGTTGCTGAGTAAGCTGAAGAAGCAGCTGCTGACGTACTATTTAAAGTAATGACTTTTTTACTATGTTGGAAATTTGAAGATCCAAGATTAAAATCAACCTTACCTGCACCCGCTTGTGTAACAGAAGCAGTGAAATCTTTTATTACAGTAGTTGCTCCTGAAACTGAGGCAATGATGTCATCTGAAGTACTTCTAATCAAATTATTAGTGCTAGATGGAATAATCAATGGATAACTACTACTAACTAAAGAATCAACTGAGTATGGAGTTGCATTTAAAGAAATGTCATCCGCACAAAAACCTGGCTTAGAAACTTTCGTACAAATTTCTTCCCAAAGGAAGTCAATATAAAAGTCGCCATTAGAAAGTGTTTTATCTGCAACCAAAGCTACTGATCGAGGTGTAGTAACACCATAATATGGACCAAAGCCATAAGTACCAGAGGAATCACCGAAATAAATTTCGGAATTAATATCGAAAGGTGCAGAGGTTCTATAATTTACCGTTGCATAAGCTGCAGTTTGATTTACAGAATCCCATGCTGCTCCACCTACTTTATATCTGAATTTCAAAGTATCAATCGACTTATAACTATTCCCTTTAATCACAGGCGTAGAAAACACTGCATAATCATAAGAAGAAGAGGCAGAATAAGTCAAAGCCTTCGTAGATTTATTATTTGTAAGCATTACAAATTGACCTGTACTTACAACGGGTGTTGTGCTTCCTACCATGAAGAAATTCTTACTTCCTGCAGTACTATCGGTTGTCCAACCTTTAGGGAAAGCACCTTTATTAGCCTCAAAGTTTTCACTTAAAATATTCACCTTGTTTTGACCAATTACCTTATTATCATCATCATTTATAGTAACAGTTAAAGACTGAGCAGATATACCAGCCGTTAAACCACTACCGCTAACCGATAAATCTAATATGGCCGTTCTAGCTCCATCAATTGCATTATTATCAAGTACTCTAATTACAAAACTCTTAGCACCATCTCCTTGTACAAAACTCATGGTATCGCCGATCAATTCATAATCAACACCTTTTTTAGCAGTACCACTTGTTTTAACAATTACTTGAGCATTACCTGTTGCTTCCTTTTCAACATTCAGTACAATAGTAACATCTTTATAACGTTGAGGAACACCTGCACTAACCGCCTCATTCACCTCTAAGACTCCGCTACAAATTGCGAATGCTAGTTTATTACTACCGACAGGAATTGCAGTAGGAACTGTTGAAGTTGCTAATGCCATCCTGCGAGGGCTACTTGACAAGACAGTCTGAATTCGATCTACCTGATTTGCTGTGAAAGTATTCATTACATCATCATCCGTATAATCCATATAATCTTCAAACATTTCATCATCAGTACCACAAGAATTTGGTTTTGGATGCTTTGGTTTACCATAATTAGCATCATAATGGATTGGAGTGTCATCACAAAAGTCTGAAGCACAATAATCATCACCCCAAATATGTCTTAAACCGAAATAGTGCCCAAGTTCATGCGTTAGGGTACGACCAAGTGTATAAGGATCTGTTGCAGAACCACAAGTAGTAGAACTGAAAATACTTCCGGCAGTAGAAGAAGCAATTACAACACCTGCAATTTTATCAGTTTCAGTGCTATCAAGACCTTCCAAAGTAGGGCTTTGTGGGAAGGTAGCAACACCTAAAATACCCGTAGAACCTCCGTCGGAGATTGCGTCAAATAACCAAATATTTACATAACGGTTAGGGTCCCATATTGTAGCAGGCTTAATTGTATCTGTGATTGAAGTTGTAAACTCAAACGGAGAGGGTCCCCACTTTTTTGTCTTTCTATTAACCCTATCAATACCTGGTTCTGCTAGTGTTTTACCTGTAGGATCCTGTGCTGCCAAAGCAAATTGAATACCTGTAGCTGATGCAGCAGAATATGGGCTTCCTGATAAGTTAGCATAATCCTTATTTAGCTGTAATAACTGAGCTTGAATGTATGACGCAGCAACATTTGGCATTGTTCCAACAGCTTCACCATTATGTATAACGTGAAAAACTATAGGTAAAGTATAATTGGTAATTGTTCCCATTGTACCAAACTTTCCTTTAGCAGCATTAGCAATTTTCCTCTCTGCTATTTTACCTTGTAACCAACTTTCAAACTGCATTGGAGTTTGAGAATTTGGATGCTTCTTTAAATAGTTAGTTTGTATTTCTACTGTGTAACAACGATGTTTTGAAGAACTTCGTATCCCCTTAAATGGTTTTACTTGTGCAAAAACATTAATAAATAAAAAACTCAGAGTGAGTAGGGCTAAACTTTTTTTCATCTTTAAAAATTTGAGTAAACTACAAATTAAAGGATTTATTTGTGAATTTACAAATTTAGCTAGGTGAATATCAAGGATTTCAGGGTTTTATCATATAAAAAAGGAAAATAATTCATAAAACAAAAGGAATTGGAAATAAAACAACTAATTGAGTAAAATAAAATATGTGTATTGCAATGCACAGAACCTAAAAATACAGGCACAACTGCTATCAAAGTTCTTTGAACACTTTGAAATGTTCTGAAAACATGACTAAAAATATTTCAAATTTAGCATCAGCGTCCTTGTTTGGTATTCACTCTATATCCCTCATAACTTTCTATAATATATTGAAGATACTTTTCCTTAGACTTTGCATCTACTAGTGCATCGAATTCGTCTGCGGGCACATCTTCATAGGCAAAAGTGTAACCACTATCAACAAAATGAACTTCTAATATTTTACTCTTTGCATCATAACCCACTAAATCAAAGAGTGGTGATTCTATTGGCACGTATTCAATCATGGGTCGAAAATTTATTATTTTCAAAAACAACCTAGCAGATACTTATCGATATCTAATTGCTAAATTTAACGGATGTGGGAAAGATATATTTTTTTCTTTAAAACAAATGGATTCAAATAATATATTTTTAAAGTAGCCTATTTATAAACGAAAAAAGTCCAACCGTTATGGTTGGACTTTTCGTATTCAATTAACAAATTACTCGAACTTAAGATCTAAACCAAGTCCTCTTAATTCATGAACCAATACATTGAATGATTCAGGAATACCTGGACGTGGAATATTTTCGCCCTTAACAATGGCTTCGTAAGTCTTAGCTCTTCCGATAATATCATCAGATTTCAGTGTTAGCAATTCTTGCAAGATGCTAGATGCACCATAAGCTTCTAATGCCCAAACCTCCATTTCACCAAAACGTTGTCCACCAAACTGAGCCTTACCACCAAGAGGTTGCTGTGTAATTAAACTGTATGGCCCAATTGAACGTGCGTGCATCTTATCATCAACCATGTGGTGAAGTTTAATCATATAGATAACTCCTACAGTTGCTTTTTGGTCAAAACGATCGCCCGTTTCGCCATCATATAAATAAGTATGACCATTTCTTGGGATTCCAGCTTTCACACACAATTCTTCAATTTGTGTAGTAGTAGCACCATCAAAGATTGGAGTTGCAAAACGAAGACCTAACTTCAATCCTGTCCAACCAAGAATAGTTTCATAAATCTGTCCAAGATTCATACGACTAGGTACCCCTAGTGGATTCAATACGATATCAACAGGTGTTCCATCTTCCATAAATGGCATATCCTCTGCACGTACAATTCTTGAAACGATACCCTTATTTCCGTGACGACCCGCCATTTTATCTCCCACTTTCAGCTTACGCTTAACTGCGATATAAACTTTAGCCAATTTCAATACACCTGCCGGTAATTCATCACCAATTGATATATTGAACTTTTCACGTTTGAAACGTCCAAGTTCCTCATTGAACTTGATGGTATGATTATGCAACAATACATTAATATAATGATCTGTTTCTTCCTCTCCTGTCCATCCTAAAGGATTAACATTTGCGAAATCAATAGATGATACATTCTTTTGATTGAACTTAGCACCCTTACCAATTAAAGATTCACCGAAATTGTTGGTTACACCTTGAGAAGTCTTATCCTTCAATAAGATTTGAAGTTTATTTAATAGATTTTCTCTAATTTCCTCAACTACTACTTGGTGTGCCTTTTCAACTTTTTCTAATTGTGCTTTTTCTTTAACCTTAGAATTCTTGTCTTTCTTAGCACGTTGGAATAGTTTTTTATCAATTACTACACCTTCAGTTCCATTAGGAGCCTTTAAAGAAGCATCTTTAGCATCACCGGCTTTGTCGCCGAAGATAGCACGAAGAAGTTTTTCTTCAGGAGTTGGATCACTTTCTCCCTTAGGAGTGATTTTACCAATCAAAATGTCACCTTCCTTGATAGTTGCACCAATACGAATAATACCATATTCATCCAAATCCTTTGTAGCTTCTTCACTAACATTTGGTATATCTGGAGTCAATTCCTCTTCACCTAATTTAGTATCACGTACTTCTAATTCATATTCATCAATGTGAACTGAAGTAAACATGTCTTCTCTTGCTACTCTTTCGTTGATAACAATCGCATCTTCAAAGTTGTAACCTTTCCAAGGCATGAACGCAACTACTAGATTACGACCTAAAGCTAGTTCACCACCCTTAGTAGCATAACCTTCAGTTAAGAAATCACCCTTTACAATCTTTTGCCCCTTCGCTACTGCAGGACGTAAATTGATACAAGTTGCTTGGTTAGTTTTAACGAACTTAGTTAATTTATAAACGACTAAGTCTTCATCGAAAGAAACTAATCTATCTAAGTCATTACGATCGTAACGAACGTGAATTTCATTTGCATCCACGAACTCAACAACACCTGTTCCTTCCGCATGAATTTGAATACGTGCATCACGAGCCGCCTTTCCTTCAAGACCTGTACCCACAATTGGTGGATCCATTCTTACCAAAGGAACAGCCTGACGTTGCATGTTCGATCCCATCAAGGCACGGTTAGCATCATCATGTTCAAGGAAAGGAATCAATGAAGCACTCAAACCAACAATCTGATTTGGAGCGACATCCATATATTGTACATCGTGCTTGTCTAGTATTGGGAAATCACCTGTATCTCTCGATACAACCTTATCTTCCAAGAAATTACCTTCGTCATCAATTGGAGAGTTAGACTGTGCCACCTTTACATTTTCTTCTGCCTCAGCACTCAAGTAAACCAATTCCTTGGTATTTACTTTTGCTCCTGCAACTGTACGATAAGGAGTTTCGATGAAACCCATATCATTTATCTTAGCATGCACGCAAAGTGTAGAAATCAAACCAATGTTTGGTCCTTCAGGTGTTTCGATAGTACAAAGACGACCATAGTGACTATAGTGTACGTCACGCACCTCAAAACCTGCTCTTTCTCTGCTCAAACCACCTGGCCCTAGCGCAGAAATACGACGTTTGTGCGTAATTTCAGAAAGAGGATTCGTTTGATCAAGGAACTGAGACAACTGAGAAGTACCAAAGAAAGAGTTAATAACAGAACTTAAAGTTCTTGCATTAATCAAATCTACCGGCGTAAATACTTCATTATCTCTAACGTTCATACGCTCACGGATTGTTCTAGCCATACGAGCCAAACCAACACCAAATTGTGCATACAATTGTTCACCTACAGTTCTTACACGACGATTGCTCAAATGATCAATATCATCAATATCAGCCTTCGCATTAGTTAAACGAACTAGGTATTTAACAATCTCGATGATATCTTGCTTAGTTAAAACCTTCTTCGTCAAAGGATAATCTAATCCAAGTTTGCCATTAATTTTATAACGACCAACTTCTCCTAAATCATATCTCTTATCACTGAAGAATAATTTATCGATGATACCACGAGCAGTTTCATTATCAGGAGCATCAGCACCACGCAATTGACGGTAGATGTGCTGAACAGCTTCTAATTCACTGTTTGAAGTATCCTTATTTAAAGTATTGTAGATAATAGCATAGTCACCACCTACATCTTCTCTTTGTAAGAAAAGGCTCTTAATTTCCATTTCAATAACAGTATCTACACCATCAAGGTCTAAAACACTGTCACGCTCCATAACGATTTCATTACGCTCAATAGAAACTACTTCACCGGTATCTTCATCAACGAAATCTTCAACCCAAGTACGAAGAATACGTGCAGCAAGCTTCCTTCCTACATTCTTCTCCAATTCTTCTCTTGTAGCCTTAATTTCTTCAGCCATTCCGAATAATTCCAAAATGTCTTTATCAGTTTCAAAACCAATAGAACGTAATAAGGTAGTTACAGGGAATTTTTTCTTACGATCGATGTAAGCATACATTACATTATTAATGTCTGTAGCAAACTCCATCCACGCGCCCTTGAAAGGAATTACACGAGCAGAATAAATCTTTGTACCATTCGGGTGTACGGATTGACCGAAGAACACACCTGGAGAACGATGCAACTGAGATACTACCACACGTTCAGCACCGTTCACTACGAAAGTACCACGAGGAGTCATGTAAGGGATGTTTCCCAAAAACACATCTTGAACGATAGTTTGGAAATCGACGTGCTCTTCGTCATTACAACTCAAACGTAGCTTAGCTTTTAAAGGCACAGCGTACGTAAGACCACGCTCCATACACTCTTCGATAGAGTAACGGGGAGGATCGATAAAGTAGTCTAAGAACTCCAATACGAATATGTTTCTCGTATCAGTAATTGGAAAGTTGTCCTTGAACACACGAAACAACCCTTCATTGTTACGTTTATCAGGTGTTGTTTCCAATTGGAAAAACTCTCTGAACGATTGTAACTGAATGTCTAGTAAATCAGGAGTTTCTGCCAGATTCTTTGTCCGCCCGAAATTCACCCTGTTGTTAATAATTGTCGTTGTTGACATAATATTTTATAAACCGGTTTTGTCTAAAAAATAAACTGTCGTCTTCCGTAGATAACAGCCCCTTTAGCCCTAAAATGAAAATAATAAAACACAATTAGACGAGTAAAAATATCCAACCAATGCCCTATACCCCCAAATAAAGGTTGGCAAAGGTAAGGTTTGAGGTGAAATACAAAAAACTAATTTTAAAGTTGTGCATAAAACTTAAGATTTTAACAATCAAATAGTCATTTTTCCACCTTAAAGTCTGTAAAAAGCACTGTATAATTTTAAATTGAGTACATTTTTTATGTTAATAACAAGTTTTATTTACATTTTAGAAGGAAATTTTATCTCGAAGCAACTTCGTTTTATTAATCCTCCTATATTTGCACCCCCAAAGAACAGCTCGGCGAGGTAGCTCAGCTGGTTAGAGCATCGGATTCATAACCCGAAGGTCGGCAGTTCAAGTCTGCTCCACGCTACACAAAAAAGTCCGACATTTTATTATGTCGGACTTTTTTTATGCTTACTATTTTCCTTAGTCTATCTCTATGCCCTCAACATTCTTTTTATCGTATCCAACATCGCCACCCTAAAAGATTCATCTTTCGAAATCAATCGATATAAGTCAAGTTCATTCTTTCGTTGTTTACCCATTACTTCGTCAAATATTTTACTAAAGGCAATATCTCGGTTCTGAACATCTGCATTATCCGCATACTTTTCCTTGAAGTCGGTATGTTCCTTCATTTTCTGTGCAAGATTCACAAACTTTGCCCTTTGTTCATCGGGCGTAGCTTCCCATCCCTGAAACCAACGCTCATTGAAACTCTTTATGATTAAATCCAATTCATCTTTTTCGGCATCTCCCCCATGTGCACCTCTCGGATTCGGATTTTGTGGGTCAACTTCTGTCTCTGTGGCATCCAATCCAATACTTGTATTGAGCTTCACTCTTTCTAAACCATACGTCGAGAGGTCAACGGAATTCAATAATCCATCCAAAGCATCTTGTTCATCATCAACTATGATGAGTTTTGGAATCAGGAATTTCAGAAACCAGAATAGCTTTTCCCATACAGCCACTTCATAAGGCATGATTGATGCCATCTGCCCATAAATCTTCACAAAATGCTTAGCCTTTATCTTATAATCGGCTTTTGCGGTGTCTTCTAACTCTAAGGTGGTATTAAATCGTTCCGCAGCAATATCTATGATTGGACTCAATTCTTGTGCATTCACTCCCTTAAAGTATTTGACCACAAAATCTTCTACCTCACTCCATTCATACACCCCTGCATCATCCAAACTCGCTTTTAAATCATGCAACACATTAATATCTGTTGCCTTACTCAAGGAGGTAGCCGTATAAAATGGGTCGAACGATTTCTTGATGTCCTCTGTGGTATTGTAAAAATCAAGGATAAACAAATTCTCTGTTTTCTTTCCCAATTTATCCGAAGACCTATTCAGTCTCGACAAAGCCTGCACCGCAATCACCCCTTGCAATTTCTTGTCCACATACATCGCCGTCAATTTTGGTTGGTCATAACCAGTCAAGTATTTATTTGCCACCACCAAAATCCGATACTCATCCATATCCACATATCGGGCAATCTTATCGCTGATATAGCCGGGGTCGGTAGGTTTTGCCGTGTCTAAATTTGGTGGAAAGTCATTGATGCTATCTTCGGTATATTCAACCCCTTTAATTTTCTTAGCACCAGAAAAGGCAATCGCTATACGAAATGGATTTCCTCTTTCAGCCAACAAGTCCTTCAAAGCAAAATAATAATTGATTGCCGATTCAATACTCTGTGTCGCCACCATTGCCTTCGCCTTTCCCTTCAGTTTCTTCGTATTCACCAACGAAGACACAAAATGCTCCAACATAATTTCTGCCTTCGTTGCAATCGTCTGTTTATTCTGTTCTACGTAAGTACGAAGTTTCTTTTGTGCCTTTACCGTATCAAACAATGGATTTTCCTGTATCGACTTTTCTATTTCATAATAACTCTTATAGGTAGTATAATTTGCCAATACATCCAAGATAAATCCTTCTTCAATTGCCTGTTTCATGGAATAGAGGTGAAAGGGTTTGAATTTCCCATCCTCACCCTTCACACCAAAACGCTCCAAAGTATTATTCTTTGGCGTAGCCGTAAATGCGAGATAGGAGGCATTGCCTCGCATCTTGCGGGAACGCATCGCCGCTAATATTTTATCTTGTGGGTC
>CANCPA010000081.1 GCA_947379895.1 Chitinophagaceae bacterium
TCATGTTTTACACTATTGCCCAAACGGTAGCTTTCACACAGGCGGTAATGGCAGGTATATTCTCCTGCTGATTTGCCCTTCTTGAAAACTACTTTGATAAACATACCCTGCAAAAGTCCTCAAACTACCAAAACGAACAAAATGACGCCAGGGGGACTACAAGCACCTTTTTGAAATAAAATTGAATAATAAGTAGGTGTAATCATCTAAATAATCAACAAGACAAAGGAATATACATAGAGATTTAACAGGATCAGTTCAAAAATTTAACAAATGGCGAAAATTAGCTGCAATGTGGGTTATGCATAATTCGAGAGGAATCCATCAGTCATAAAAAAGGGCAGATAAATATTTCTATTAATCTGCCCTTTGTATTTAAATGATTTCAAACCGTAAGTTACAGGTTACCTGTATCTAGTAACCTGTAACTTGAAGATTACCTAATTAACACACTATATCCTTTATTTACTTTTCTATTTCCAGATATTGTGTATTCAACTTCCCAAACATAAGTTCCTGTCGGTTGCATTATGCCATTATATCTGCCATCCCATCCAAAAGAGTATATGTCTTGTGTTTGGAATACCAAATTGCCATAGCGATTATAAACTCTAAAGTTTAATGACTGCAGTTTAGATGCACCTCCAAATGGTTTCAAATATTTGTTTACACCATTTGCCATATTACTTTCTGGAAGAAATGCAGAAGGGATATACAATGTATCGCAACTTCCATCCGAAGTCAATGCCAAAACTTGAGTACCACTGTATACCAAACAATCATCACTATTAAAGATGTTGATTTTATAGGTGCCAGCAACTAAATTCTGAGCATATTCAAACGCCGTATTGTTTCCTGTATCTATGGCCACTCTATAGGGCACTTCACTTCCGTTGAAAGCAAATTTGATTTCACCTTGCATTGGATGCAAACATGTTGGATTAGTAGGTGTAATGGTAGGTTTTATTTTTGTTCCTGTTACTGTCATTGGCTTAACTACGAATACTGAACCGCAATCACTAGTTACAGTATATTTTATCGTTACTTTACCGCTAATAACTCCTGTAACATATCCATTGGCATTTATAGTAGCAATATTTGTATTTGAACTTTCCCAAACTCCAGCAGTAGTCTTATTTGCTAAGAGTATAGTTTCCTTAATACAAACTTGTGAATCGCCTGTAATTGAAAGAACGAGTGGCAATCCTTTAAATCCTGATACCCTAATACTTGCATTAGCAGAACAGCCATCCTTTGTTACATTCACATAATAAATGCCTCCATTCGCCACCAAATTTGTTATTTGAGTTTTAAAATTGGGGTCAGAATAATAGGCTACAATCAATCCTGCAGTTGGACTTGTGATACCTGTGTTCAAATCTACAGAAGTAATTCCACATGCTGGTACGATTGGGGCTGTGCTTATTATTGGTGAAGGCTTAACGATGATTGATGAACTCGATGATGTTCCTGTAAAGGTTTGGAAACATCCGGTAGTAGAATTTACTACTGAAACTAAGTTTACAGTTTGAGTAATATCAGCATTAGGAATTGTAACTACCGCAGAGCCATTTACCAGATTCTTAGTTTCTGTTATGGATTTTATGCCGTTATTAATGATGTAGTTTACAGTAGCGTTTAGTGTTCCTGTAATATTAAACACAGCGTCAGTTCCTGAACAGATAGATGGAGTAGTTGTACTGATAGTGGCGGTTGGTAAAGTATTTACCGTAACTGTTCTGTTAACTGAAACATCGGTACATCCTCCTGTTCCTGAAACTGTATAGGTGATGACAGATGAACCGGCTGCAACAGGGGTAATAATACCCGTAGTTGCATCAATCGTTGCAACAGAAGAAGTTCCTGAACTCCACACACCACCTGCATCTCCATTAGTTGCAAAAGTGGTGGTTCCGTTCGAACAGATTGCTTGAGTGCCTGTGATTGTTCCTGCTTTTGGTGCTTTAGTAACTGTAACAGTCCTTGTTGCAGATACATTACTACATCCCCCTGTTCCTACAACAGTGTAGGTAATAATAGAAGTTCCTGCAGCTATAGGAGTGATGATTCCTGATGTAGCATTTATTGTTGCTACAGCGGTTGTACCCGAAGACCATGCACCGCCTGTATTACCATTTGTTGTGAATGTTGTAGTTCCATTAGAACAGATTGTTTGAGTACCAGAAATGGTACCTGCATTTGGAAGTGCAGTAACAGTAACCGTCCTTGTGGCAGTTGCATCAGTACATCCTCCAGTTCCTGATACCATATAGGTGATAACAGATGAACCGGCTGCAACAGGGGTAATAATACCCGTAGTTGCATCAATCGTTGCAACAGAAGTTGTACCTGAACTCCATACACCACCTGCATCTCCATTAGTTGCAAAAGTGGTGGTTCCGTTCGAACATATTGCTTGAGTACCCGAAATAGTTCCTGCTTTTGGTGCTTTAGTAACTGTAACAGTCCTTGTTGCAGATACATTACTACATCCCCCTGTTCCTACAACAGTATAGGTTATTATGGAAGTTCCTGCAGCTATAGGAGTGATGATTCCTGACGTCGCATTTATTGTGGCTACAGCGGTTGTACCCGAAGACCATGCACCGCCTGTATTACCATTAGTTGTAAATGTTGTAGTTCCATTAGAACAGATTGCTTGAGTACCAGAAATGGTACCTGCATTTGGAAGTGCAGTAACAGTAACCGTCCTTGTGGCAGTTGCATCGGTACATCCACCTGTTCCTGAAACTGTATAGGTGATGACAGATGAACCGGCTGCAACAGGGGTAATAATACCCGTAGTTGCATCAATAGTTGAAACAGAAGTTGTACCTGAACTCCATACACCTCCTGCATCTCCATTAGTTGCAAAGGTGGTGGTGCCGTTCGAACATATTGCTTGAGTACCCGAAATAGTTCCTGCTTTTGGTGCTTTAGTAACTGTAACAGTCCTCGTTGCAGTTACATTACTACATCCCCCTGTACCTACAACAGTATAGGTAATAATAGATGTTCCTGCTGCAACAGGTGTGATGATTCCTGAAGTAGCATTTATTGTGGCTACAGCGGTTGTACCCGAAGACCATGCACCGCCTGTATTACCATTTGTTGTGAATGTGGTTGTTCCATTTGAACAGATTGCTTGTGTACCTGAAATGGTACCTGCATTTGGAAGTGCAGTAACAGTAACCGTCCTTGTGGCAGTTGCATCAGTACATCCACCTGTTCCTGAAACTATATAGGTGATGACGGATGAACCGGCTGCAACAGGGGTAATAATACCTGTAGTCGCATCAACAGTTGCAACAGAAGCAGTTCCTGAACTCCACACACCACCTGCATCTCCATTAGTTGCAAAAGTGGTGGTGCCGTTCGAACAGATTGCTTGAGTGCCTGTGATTGTTCCTGCTTTTGGTGTTTTAGTAACTGTAACAGTCCTCGTTGCAGATACATTACTGCATCCCCCTGTTCCTACAACAGTATAGGTAATAATGCAAGTTCCTGCAGCAACAGGAGTGATGATTCCTGATGTAGCATTTATTGTTGCTACAGCAGTTGTACCCGAAGACCATGCACCGCCTGTATTACCATTAGTTGTAAATGTTGTAGTTCCATTAGAACAGATTGCTTGAGTGCCTGAAATGGTACCTGCATTTGGAAGTGCAGTAACAGTAACCGTCCTTGTGGCAGTTGCATCCGTACATCCACTTGCACCTGAAACTGTATAGGTGATGACGGATGAACCTGCTGTAACAGGGGTGATGATACCCGTAGTCGCATCAACAGTTGCAACAGAAGAAGTTCCTGAACTCCATGCACCACCTGCATCTCCATTACTTGTAAAAGTTGTGGTTCCGTTCGAACAGATTGCTTGAGTGCCTGTGATTGTTCCTGCTTTTGGTGTTTTAGTAACTGTAACAGTCCTCGTTGCAGATACATTACTGCATCCCCCTGTTCCTACAACAGTATAGGTAATAATGGAAGTTCCTGCAGCAACAGGAGTGATGATTCCTGAAGTAGCATTTATTGTTGCTACAGCGGTTGTACCCGAAGACCATGCACCGCCTGTATTACCATTAGTTGTAAATGTTGTAGTTCCATTTGAACAGATTGCTTGAGTACCAGAAATAGTACCTGCATTTGGAAGTGCAGTAACAGTAACCGTCCTTGTGGCAGTTGCATCCGTACATCCACTTGCACCTGAAACTGTATAGGTGATGACGGATGAACCTGCTGTAACAGGTGTGATGATACCCGTAGTCGCATCAACAGTTGCAACAGAAGAAGTGCCTGAACTCCACACTCCACCTGCATCACCATTACTTGTAAAAGTGGTGGTGCCATTCGAACATATTGCTTGAGTACCTGTGATTGTTCCTGCTTTTGGTGCTGAAGAAATTATAACATCTACTTTATTGCTTGTGGAAACACAATTGTTCGCATTTGTTGCTTTCACATAATAATTTGTTCCTGCTATTATTGATGACCATGTCAAGCCCAATCCAGTGCCTGAAACTGATGTGCCAACAACTGCATTTGAACTGTTATAGAGTTGATAAGTCATTCCAGTTTCAGAAGTAGAGGAGGTAATTGATGTGATAGTACCTGAACATACTGTACTTCCTGTAAGTACTAACGGGATAGGTAATGGGATTTCTGTGATGTCAACCAAATTACTTGTAGAGGTACAAGTAGTTGTAGTATTAGAAGCAATGACATAATAATCTGTTGTAGCAGGAATAGTTGACCAACTTATGGCATTTCCTGTACCTGAAATTGCGGTTCCAACTGCAATGTTATTGTTATTATATAATTGATAGTTAACATTTAAAGTTGAAGTAGTCGAAGTGATAGTTCCACCATTTACATCAGCACATATTGTGCTTCCTGTGAGTACCAAAGCGGTCGGTGAGGCATTTATGACAACATTTACTTTATTACTTGTGGTGGTACAATTGTTGGCATTTGTAGCGATCACATAATAATTTGTTCCGCTTAGTACATTCGACCATGATAAACCTGACCCTGTACCTGTTATCGCTGTGCCTACGGTTGAATTAGTGCTATTATATAATTGATAGTTAACACCTAATTCTGAAGTAGAAGATGTGATTGTAGTAGATATACCACTACAAACTGAGCTTCCTGTAAGGATTAACGGAGTAGGTAATCCATTTACACTAATGGTTTTCGTTGCAACAGCATCTGTACAACCACCTGTACCATTTACAGTATAACTTATTACAGAAGATCCGGCAGCTATTGGTGTAATTACACCTGTTGCACTAATTGTAGCAACCGAAGTGGTAGCAGAAGTCCATGTACCTCCGGCATCACCTGTACTAGTGAATTGAGTAATAGTACCATCAGTACAAATATTTTGAGTGCCTGAAATAGAGCCTGCGTTTGGTGCAGCAGTAACAGATGGTGCTAATTCATTACTTGTTGCTGTTGATATTGTAACACAACTACTACTAGAAATCATGCTACAAGTAATCTTGTCATTTTTTGCAGGGATATATGTAAAAGTAACGCCTGATGCGATTAAAGAACCGTTCTTATACCATTGATAAGTAGGGGTTGTTCCACCATTTGTAGGAGTTGCCGTAAATGTAACATTCGTTCCTGCACAAATATTTCCTGATGGGTTGGCAGCAATCGATACACTCGCAGTGCTAGAAGTACCCGTTGTGATAGTAATGGAGCCATTGTTAGAACAAGAAGTGGTATTATTTGTACCTGTAACTGTGTATGTTGTTGTGCTAGCTGGCGAAACCGTATAATTAGCAGTTGCCGGGCCACCTGACCAAGAATAGCTGTCGGCACCTGAAGCTGTTAGTGTGGTAGCAGAACTTGGGCAAATTGGATTGTCAGACGCATTTACTGTAATAACTGGTAATGCATTTACAGTTATAGCATTTGTAGTAGATGAACAATGATTTGCATCCGTAAATGTGAAGGTCGGTGCACCTGTTGCAATCCCTGTTACTACACCTGCATTTGTAATAGAAGCTAATGAGATATCGTTACTAACCCAAGTTCCTCCTGATATTGTTGATAGAGTTACTGTACTTCCAACACATACTTGAAGAGGAGTGGTTACTGTTGGTAATGCATTCACTATAACTGCTCCCGAAATTGCACTCGTTGCTGAAGGACTACAATTTCCACCTAACACACAATAATAATAATGAGTACCTACTAGAGTGGAGTCAGGAATAAAGGTAGGTGCAGTTGCTCCTGATATTGGAGTTCCTCCACTTGTAGAAGCAGTTGTATTACTATACCATTGGTATTTTTCTGTACTGCTTGCCAATACATTGAAAGTCGATAAATGTGCACCATAACAGATTGTTTGTGCAGGGGTTGTTTGACTCAATAAAATAGGGGCCTTATTTATGAGTACATTAACTGGTCCGGCAGTTGCCTTACAATTATCTGCATCAGTAATAGTCAAGGTATATTGTTGATTAGCAGAAGGTGAAACCTTAGGATTTGACTTTGTTGAGTCGCTATTAGGAGAGAAGCCGACAGAGGGAAACCATGCATAAGTGACTTTGCCAACTGTATTTGCCGTGTCTGAATATAACTGAGCAGCACTACCAATATTGTTGAGTGGAGCACAAATAGAGGTATCGCCACTTACAGTAAGCGTAGGCAAAAGTGACTGTGGTACCGCTAATCCACAACCTGGGATGGGGGTTAGCGTATCACCTTCCAACTTGACATTGTCTAGATCCCACGTTTCTCCTACCTGATCATTATTTGCTGTAAATCTAAACTGGAATTGACTAGTTCCTGTAGGCAATATAACCTTAAATGCACTTTGAGCATTCGTTTTTACACCACCTCCACTTGAAGGATATCCTAATGTAGTTGAACCTCCATAATTAGCAAGTTGACCAAAATTAAGTGTTGCAGGCGTATTTGAAGAAAAAGGAAATAGGGAATTACTAAAGCCATAATACTTTAATAGTGGCTTCCAGTTAGCGCCTCCATCAGTTGAAGTTTCAACAAATAAATCATCGCCGCTGTCATTTCCTGCAGGAGTACCTGAAATTGCCGCACCATTCTTATTTAAAGAGGCAACTGCAAACGACAATGTAACATTCGAATATTTTGATAAGTTCTTGATATTAGAAAAGGTAACTGTATTTTGGTCATTAGGGTTGTCATTACTTACCGTCTTTGCTAAATAGCAATTTCCTGCGTTACAAAGAATACCTGTTTGATCATTTGAGGCTCCCGTCCCTTTTGACCATGACCATTTTCCTGTTAATGGTGTTTCAAAATCATTACTTGCAATTGTATTTGTGGTTGAGGTAGTACAGTTGTTACTTGTACCTGTACTATCACCTTGCATTACTAAGTTTGTTATTGCCCAAGTTTTATTTAAACTATTCTTAGATGAGATAACCCTAAATTGAAATTGAGATGTTCCGTTAGGAAGACCAAGTTGAAATTTACTATGCCAATCCGAAGATCCATTTGATAAATCAAGCCTTCTAGGATTTGTTAAACTTAATGTTTGTAATGTTCCATCCTTAAAGTCTAAGTAATATGATTTTGTATAGCTGTTTCCACATTGATAACTTAAAACTTCCTTCCATGTCGTACCATTATCAGTTGATACATCAATATGCAAACTATCTCCTTTAGTCATAGCATTTTTGGGTGCATAATTTCCATCAAGGGCAGCTACACTAAAACTAAAGTTTAGATTATTATAATTACTCAAATTGGTCACATTGTCAAATGTGGCTGTGTTAGTAGCCTCTCCATTTCCATTAGTATAAGTTTTATTAGACCAAAAGTAAAGGAAAGACGAATCGGGATTATACGCATCAGTGGCAGGTAGTATCCAAAAACTATAGTAATCATAGGCGGGTTTATTTGTTGTAATATTAAAATTCCAATTTAAAGGTGTTGCCCAAGTAGAGAAATTTCCGATATCACGAGTTCCAGTCCAATTTCTAAAATTTTCTTTCTTAATTGTAACACTTTTTGTTGTTGGAGTACCTCCCCCTGAAGCAATTGGTGTGGTAACACTAAACGTGTCACTTCGTGAAGAACTTGTAATTGTTGCTGCAGTTGCCACTAAAGAAACTCCTTTTTGAATGCTTCTTGTAAAAATTATATTGTTAAATGTGGCCAACCCATTAACTGCGTTCACAGATTGTGTTACATACCCACACCCATCCATAACAGTAAGTGTCACCAATCCACTATAATTGTTGGGCGAATAATTGATGCCGTTTGCTTTACAAAACACTTTTACAGTTACCGAAGGGGACATAGGGCTACCCTGAGGTACAGTTGTAGGTTGTTGTACAAATGCTAATGTATCTGGGTTACAAACAGGACCTGTGTTAACAATAACTTCAACTGCATTACTATGAGGTGCACAAACACCATTGTTTATTAAACAATAATAATAATAAGTTCCTGCAGCATTCGTAGGGGGGGTAAATGTTGCAGAAGTTGCACCTGATACAATTTTTCCGTTCCAATTCTGATTGATTGTATTCACATACCATTGATATGTAACATTAGTGCCTGATGCTGAAACAGTAAGTGGAGTAGAAACAAAGCCCACTAATCCAGTTTGCGTGAGTGGCAATGCTTGCGAAACTGTGGGTGCATCAATTATGTGAAATGTTGCAGTTGCAGTTGCAGGACAACTTCCTAATGCAGTACCAACAAGTGTAACACTATCGTAAATAACAGTATTAGGTAATAAATTAGTATTCAGAATAACATCAGCCGCATTGGTACTACTTAAGGCAGAAGTTGTATTAGCAAGAGTTGGAGAAGTTGAATAGGATGACCAATCGAATGTATTACCCCCTCCACTAGTTCCATGTAGTTTTATTTGTGTTCCTCTACAAACTGTAATAGAATCGGGTTCTAAGGAAATATTTACCATGTTTACACCCGAAGTAGCCTGAACTGTATAATCGCAAACGTCGCCACCGTATCCGTCAAACATTAAATAATACGACTGACCTACCGTTAGTCCCCTAGCAGTAATTGGGAACGGGGTATTTTGTACGGGTATTTGATGCGTACATCCATAATTTTTGACAGCCCCTGAACCACAAACATCATTAAAGAATAACATTTGTATTCCATCTCCATACTGACTATTAAATACCCATACATTAAATGTAGCAGTTGTAGACGCAGCTATAAACTTGATAAATGAATTGTTTTGAATGGAAGAACTTTTACAATTTAAAAATGTGCTCGTTAATTGTGGCCATTCATAAGCGGTATCTATTGCAGAAGTACTACCACAAAAACCGTTCAAATTGCAAATAAATGGAGCAGTATTACAGGTATTCGTAGCTATAACCGAATTCCCTGTACAATTTGGACGAGGAGCTGGTGCTAATGCAGGAGTGTTATTAAAGGTAAGACTCCAACTATTTAAAGTTCCTATTTCTCCTTTACTTATATCTTGAATGCATAGATACCAAATGCCGTTACCTTTTTGTTTGTTGTTCACAGAACCCAAATTTCCTCCTTCAGGTAAGTATGAGCCAGTGTAAGGCGGTAATCCAGATGCAATTGAAGTTAAGGCAGTTGATGTAAAAGTTGTGTTAGTGTAATTTGCTCCAGAACTACCATTTTGGTTTGATAATAAAATAGTAGTCCCATCAGGAGCTTTAAGGGTTACGATTAAATCTGCATCATAAGTGTGTGAAATATTTACTTTCACACTAAATAATCCATAAGTGCTATCGATGATGCCTCCATTTGCAGTTATATTGGATACTGTCAAGGGAAAGCAATAGGCACCTTTTACCACACCGCTATCCGGAATAGCGCCAATAGCGGTACCACTGTTTCCAATTATAGTTTGAGCGTTTAATAGAAAAGTAGAACAAATACAAAGTAGTGTGAAAATCAATTTTCTCATAAAGTAGTTATGTTTAGAGGGCGACAATCATATTGAGGCCTGTATTATTCTCAATTAATCTTATTTGGAAGCAGTTTTCTTGTTTTTCAAATTAATACCCGTCATCAATGCACCTTCATCAGCGTATTCGCCTTCTTGATAATAGAGTATTTTGTATTTTGAACCAATCCAATTGGCAAATGTAGATTGAGTAATTGTTAAGTTAGATTTTAATAAAAAATAACGAACAGGATATCGATTACCTAAGAAATAAGTTACACCAGATTTCTTTTGAATACTATTCTCAAGATTTCTAACTTCTTCCTTTGAGTTGATACCATTTAAATAGATGTAGTATTTATAAGTAGAACTTAAACTTAATTGTTCTTTTTTACTGTGTGGTAATTGTGCAATTGATTTAATTCCACTTAGCAGTATAAAAACTGCTATAATCATTCGTCGAATTCTCATTTCTAACTTTTTATTTTAATGTGTAAATTTCAGAACCATTACTTGCTTGAAGATTAGCTAAAATTGTAACAAGAATATTGAAAATAATTTATAATAAAATTATAGTATTACAAGTCATTTTCCTCTTAACCCTATTTTTATAAGCATACTAATCTATTTAATTCAATTTTTAAACTTTTTAGACTAGGGTTTTACAACTCTCGCAAAATAAGGAAACTATTTAAACAATTGTAATATGTAAACTCAAAATAGGTAAATATCATGATTATTTAATCTATTATACTTCTAAATGACTAAAAAATACAATTTTATGAATAAATTGACAGGGTTTTAAGCTAGGTGTCATGGCACATTTATACTAATCATTTTGTGCCAAATTAATATCTTTTACACCTAAAAAGGCATTACTGACAGCCACTTAATAGGTATTTAATGAGGTAAAAGCATCATTAACTCTCTTTGTAAATTGATTTATTTGAATTGAATGGCTTTTACAGGAGATAATTTTTTGATAGCAAGGGTAGGAATTATCAATGCTAGAAAGCATACAATTGTAGTTCCTAGACAAACAAGGCTAACTTGCCATCCTATTATCCAAATAGGTGCATAAGAAATATAATAAGAGCTTTCGTCAAGGTGAATGAAGTGAGTTGTTTGCTGTATCAAACATAGTCCTAATCCTATAATTAATCCCACACCAATACCTAAAATTGTTATGAATGCTGCATTATAGAAAAATATTTGTTGAATTCGAATATCTTCCATTCCAATTGCTTTTAATATTCCTATCATTTTTGTTCTTTCTAAAACTAGGACTAATAAGCAGGTAATCAAGTTAATTATTGCAACAATTGTCATGATGATAAAAACTACGTTTCTATTTACATCTTGAATATTAAGCCAGTCAAATATATTAGGATAAAGTTCTTTGGTGCTTTTGCTAGACCATTCAAGCGGTAGTTTATCAAGGAGTTTATTATTCAAGGAATCCATTTTTGTATAATCATTTAGTGAAATTTCATAGCCACCAATCTGATTTTTTTTCCAAGAATTTAAACGTTGTAATAGCCTGATATCGCCAATTACAAAAAGGTTGTCATATTCTTCAATGCCTGTTTTGAAAATTCCAGAAACAGTAAGCTTTCGATAACTGCTAGATTCCCCTGATTTAGAGGAAATAAAGTGGATACGGATTGTATCATTGAGTTTTATTTCAAGCGCTGAAGCTATTTGTTCAGATATTAATACCTCTTTACTAAATAATGTGTCGTTAAAATGCAGCCAATGCCCTTTTTTTAAAAATGGCAGCAAGCGAGTACTATCAAAGCTACTTTCAACTCCTTTTAATAAAATTCCTTCGATAGATTTATTTTTTTCAATTACGGCACTTTTAGTAGCAAATGCGTCAATACTTCGAATGTCAATTTCATGATGTAATAAATTTAATATGGTGTCGTTTTTTGTGATTGGTGTTTCTTCGGATACTAATGATTTGCCAAGTTCTAGGTGCTGAACATGAATATGTCCCCAAAAGCTGAATACTTTTTGACTTACTTCTTTTTGAAATCCATTAACAAATGATAATGTTACAATCATTGCCATAACACTCAATCCTGTTGCAGCAACTGATAATCGGATAATAAACCTAGAAAAAGATTGCATTTTATTAAAGGCAATACGAGATGCAATGAAGAGACTAATATTCAAAAGAATGATATTTAATTATCCACGAAGTACGGATATTTTAAATCACAATCAAATATTGATGAAATTTAATATTAAAAAAAGTAACTTGTATTCGAAAAAAAATATGTAAATAATTAAATCGGCATACTAATTTTAGTCTATGGGAATTTTTAAAGATTTTCCAAGTGATTATTTAGTAAAATCGAGTGTTTATATAGCTTTGATTTTGTTGATTGAGGTTAAAACATTACTTTCGTGCTTTGGTGAGTATTGATTTTCGTCAATACTTTATTATTCAACTATTATGGTTAAAAGAAATTACGTAAGAATATTTATTTCAGTTTTCTTCTATTTTCCTCAGATTTAAAGACTTGTTATGCCCGATGCACTCGGGCATTTGTATTGTATTTGAGGGCCTTAATATAGTTTTGTGTGACTCACCTAGCGAAGCTGTGGATTGTAGTAAACTAATTAAAAGCCATATTAGATAATAATTATTATATGCAATTAAAAAATTCTATTTGTTTATTCATAGTTACACTATGTTTGTTTAATACTTCTTGCGTAACTTACAAAAACATTCCATATTTTAAGGATGTTTCAGACTCTGCCAATATTTTGGTAAGTACAAATAAATTTGTAGAGCCATTGGTACAATATGATGATATATTGTCAATATCAATTAGTACTTTAGACATACAAAGTAATGTTGCTTTAAATATGCCAAGTGCTTCTATGTCCTCAAGTTCAGGAGCTTCGGCACTGATGGGGGGCTCGGGTGCTTCATCTGCGGCAAGTTTACCTTTATCAAGTTCTGCCACTTATCGAGTAAATTCTAAAGGTGAGATTGACTTACCTTTAATTGGTAAGTTGCATGTAGGCGGATTGACTACAAAAAGTGTAAAAGACACAATTCAAATCAAGTTATCTGAATTTTATAAAATTCCTACTGTTGATGTAAGATTTGCTAATTTTAGAATCACAGTACTTGGAGAAGTTCAAAGACCAGGTACTTATTCAATTCCAAATGAGAAGATTACAATTTTTGATGCTCTAGGATTGTCTGGAGATTTGACCATTTTTGGAAAAAGAGAAAATATTTTAATAATAAGAGATTCAGGAGACAAAAAGAACATGGTTAGATTAGACCTCAAAACAAAAAGTATAGTATCTTCTTCTTACTTCTATTTAAAACAGAATGATGTAATTTATGTTGAACCAACTCAAGCAAAAATTGCAATACTTGATTCAGTACAAAACAAATACATTGCCATAGCTTCAGCAGTTTTATCAGTATTAATTATATTAGCCACACGTTTAAAATAAATAAAAATCTCGTTTGATGGAATCAACTAATTCGAAGCGGATGCAAGATGTAGAGAATAAAGAACTAAAGAAAATCTTTTCACTTATTATTCGAAATTGGCTTGTCTTCTTAGTATCAATTTTGTTTTGTTTAGGAATTGGCTTTGCATATGTCAGATATGCAAATCCTAATTATATGATAAATGCCAAATTACTAATTGCAGATGACAAAAAAGGTAGTTCACTTTTTGGTTCTGGAGGAAGTGGCATGATGAAAGATTTTAGTGATTTATTGGGTACGAAAAGTAGTGTAGACAATGAAGCTGAAATTCTTAAGACACATGATTTAATGGAGCAAGTTGTTAAATCAATGGATCTAAATGTAGCATATTATGCGTTAGGAAGAGTACACGATATTCCCGTTTATGCAAATATCCCATTCATTGTAGATGTTATTAGCAGTTCGAGGGATACAATAGAAAGGCCAATAACAATTTTTATCGATTCTTTGAGTGCTTCAAGTGTAAAACTTGTCAGACGGAAGTCGAGTTTTTTGAAAAAGGATTCCACTTTTTTTGTAAAATATGGGGACACAATTCCGATTGGTCATACAAAGTTTTGTCTACGAAAAAGTGGATTTCCCTTCATTGATAATAGATATAAATTTGTATTGAGTTCTGTTGATGCAACTGTTGAGGAATACATGAAAAATTTAAGTGTTGAAATTGCAAGTAAACAAGTAACAACAATTAATCTTTCCCTTAAAGTTGATATTCCCAAAAAAGGGGAAGATATTCTTTTAAAATTAATTAGTCATTATATCAGGTCAGATGTTGAAGTGAAAAATGCAACTGCTGATAGTACAATGGTATTTATTAATGAAAGAATAAATTTAGTAAGCAAGGATTTGAATGACATTGAGGAAGCTATACAATCTTTCAAACAAAAAAATAACTTAGCAGATATTTCCGAACAATCAAAGTTAGTATTAAATAATGCATCGGAATTAGCAAAGAGTGGTCATAAAGTAGATTTAATGTTAAGTGTAATTGAAAGTATGGACAATTACATACGTAATCCTAAAAATAGTAATCGTTTAGTTCCAACAATGGTATCAGATGACCCGTCTTTTTTAGCCCTGTGTGAGAAATACAATGGGTTACAAATGCAAAAAGACAAAATAGCATTTTCGGTGACAGAAACGAATCCAATTCTTGTAAATCTAAATCTTCAGATTGCTAATATCAGGCAAGATTTATTGAAAAATCTTGAAAATCAAAAGAAGTCATATGCTATTGCCAAAGTAAAAACTGGGCAACAAACAGCAGAATTTAGTAGCATTATTTCTAAGGTTCCTTATTTGGAAAGATCATATCTTGAATTGTCACGAACACAAACTATAAAGCAAGAATTGTATTTATTTTTGTTACAGAAGAGGGAAGAGATGGCCGTTTCAAGGGCTTCAAACATTTCTAGTGCGAGATTGATTGATAAGCCAAAATCAGAATCAAGGCCTTATAGTCCAAAAGTTCCAATATTTTTATTTGGTTCATTAATTTTAGGTTTAGTACTTCCTATTGGTATTTTTACTATTAAGCAAATGCTTAATAACACCGTTAATGATAGAGAAGATATTAGTTCTATAACAGATTGTGCAATATTGTCTGAAATTTCTCATAACAAGGGAGGTGATTCAATTGTAGTTGATGAGAAGTCTCGATCTGTTATTGGTGAACAATTTAGGTCATTACGAACGAATATGCAATTTGTTTTAGGAGTAAAGCCTAATTCAACCATTTTGATTACTTCTAGTATTAGTGGAGAAGGTAAATCATTCATTGCATTAAATTTGGCAAATGTGTATGCGATATCTGGTAAAAAAGTTTTGTTGATGGAACTTGATTTAAGGAAACCACGAATTTCATCGAGTTTGGGATTTGAAAATACTAAGGGATTTTCAAATTTTATTACTTCGGATCTAAGAATCGAAGATGTTATTGTGCCGTCAGGTATTAGTGACAATTTATTTATTTTTCAATCTGGACCTGTTCCTCCAAATCCAGTTGAATTATTGTTAAGTGAAAAGGCGGTGAAATTATTTTTAGAGTTGAAAAAGATGTTTGATGTAATAGTGTTTGATATGCCTCCTATTGGATTAGTAACTGATGCGCAAATATTATCTCATTTGGCTGATGTTTCGTTATACGTAGTTAGGCAGTCATACACTTTTAAAAATCAGCTAATGATGGTAAATGAATTATTGGATGAGAAAAAATTCAATAAATTATACCTAATAGTTAATGATGTTTCCAATCGAGGTAGTGGGTATGGATATGGCTATGGATATGGATACGGTTACGGATACGGGTATGGCTACGGAGGTTATACTGATGAAATAGAAACAAAGGGAAAATGGTTTTTGGGAAGAAATAAAAAGAAAAAGTAATATTGGATAATCTAAAAAAATGAAAAATGAAAATTACTGCAGTTATTCCTGTAAGAAAAGGTTCACAACGAGTAATTAACAAGAATCTTAAGCCTTTTGGTGAAACTACTTTATTAGAGAATAAGATAAATAGTTTAAAGAAAGTAGTTAATTTAAGTGAAATAATAGTAAATACAGATTCAGAGGAAGCAATTGAACTTGCGATAAAGTTAGGTGTTTCATATCACCGTAGAGAAGCATATTATGCATCTTCTGAGTGTATGGCTAGTGATTTCTTTAAGCATTTAGGTGAAGTAACTGATACTGACTTGTTTGCTTATTGTCCACCAACAAGTCCATTTATAAAATCTAGTACAATTGAACAATCTATAAGGGAGTTTTTGTTAAATCCTGAATATGATTCTTTTGCAACAGTTTCAAATGTTAAGCATTTTTTATGGTTAGATGGTGAGCCAATTAATTATAAAAGAGAATTTCAGCCTAATAGTCAAGATTTGCCAAATATTGTTTCTCTAAATTTCGGATTGAATATAATTAGTAAGGAAAATTTAATTCGGTTTAAAAATATTGTTGGCATTAAACCTTTTTTTAAAGTAATTAGTCAGGTTGAAGCTGTTGATATAGATACCGAATTAGATTTTTTTATTGCCGAACAAATAAATAATAAGTATTTAAATTTTTAGTAAGAAAAATGTTTAAAAAGATACATATTTCTCTAATACTTTTATTGGCAATTCTTTTTCAAGGATGCCTAAAAAATAACTTGTTTGATTTTATAGATAATTTTTATTCTCAAATATCTTCAAATTCCGATTGTCCTGCACTATTTATATATGATGCTAAAAAAAATCCACATGATAGTAGTAGAGGTTTTCAAGGCTGCCCTACAATTGGTTATGATGGTAAATATTTGTATGCTGCTTGGATTTGTGGTATAAGAGATGAAGAACTTGGCAATTATTTGTCTGTTTCAATAAGTAAAGACAGTGGTCGAACTTGGGTTGCCAATAAGTTATTGATTGTACCCAAACATGATAGTGGTAGATGTATCGAACCTTCTCTTTGGAGGGATAAGTTTGGAAAGCTACACCTATTTTTTACAACAATCAATAATGGCGGAATGTGGGATGGAGGAGCTAGTGGAGTTTGGGATATTGGAATTGAATATGTTAATGACAAAATATTGATAACAAACCCGAAAAGACTAGGTTCTGGCATACTAATTACTAAGCCTTGTCCTTCAATTATAGATTCAAATTCTGTTTTTTTTCCTATTTATAATTGGAATTGTACATTCAGTGGCATTTATAATGGTAAATATTTTGCAGTTACTCCCTCAAACATAAATGGGACTATAGTTTACAAATCATCATATAATTTAGCTGGAAACTTAATTCTGCCTCTTTCAAAGATTTCTCCAAAAGTTCCAATATCAGTTCCGAGAAATTTTGATGAACCAAACCTTGTTGATTTAGGGGAAAAGAAATTGTTATTAATGCGACGTACAACTAGTGATGGTATAAACCAATGTATAAGTAATGATAATGGTATAACTTGGGGAAAGGATACTGTATTCACTGCTTTGGGTCCTACAACAAGCAGTCGATTTTTCTTAGGGAAATTAAAGTCTGGAAATATTTTATTTGTATTAAATAATAATGTAAATAGAAAAACCTTAACAGCCTATTTGTCAAAAAATGGTGGCATCTCATGGCCGTATAGACTAGTTTTAGAACCTAATCAATGTTCATATCCTGATGTAATTCAAGACAATAGTGGAAATGTTTTTGTAGTATGGGATAAGAGTAGGGCGACACAAGGATTTATCTATATATCAAAGTTTACTGAGAATGATATTTTAAATGGTGATTCTTCTAAAGTAAAATCTTATCTTGTAAGTAAAGTGAAGTAATTTTTATTTTTTTATAAATGAAGGTGCTAAATATAATAGTTAGTGTAAATATTTTTTAATGTTATTTTCCCAATAAATAGATATATTCAATCTAAGGATGAAAATACATTTTTTTTTAATTTTTTAAAATTTGACATCAATTAAGTATTCTTATAAAAAAAAGTTCTTCAGTGGGTTTTGGAATTCTCCAACAATAATGACATGGTTAAGTTATTCTACTAAGGCATTGATTTTGTTAGGTATATTACCATTAGTTCTAAAGAAATTTTCCCCTTCAGAATATGTCATTTGGAATTTATTTGCAACAATAATTAGTTTACAAACTTTAGCGGATTTTGGATTTAGACAAACATTCACTCGTATTATATCTTTTGCATTTGGAGGTGCAACTTCAATTGATGTAATTACAATTGAAAATAGCAATTCTGTCACTAGTAATGCAGAATGCAACGAGGTATTGTTGTCTTCTATAATGGTTTGTATGCGCTTTATCTATAAGTGGTTATCATTAATTGCGCTATTTATAATTAGCATTGTTGGAACATTAAGTTTGAAATCTCCAATTTCAAAAGCCCCTGATCAATTAAACATTTGGATTGCTTGGTCATTAATAGCTGTGACAACTTTTTTTAGCTTTTATGCTAAAATGTATATGAATTTCTTAGAAGGGCTCAATCAAATTGCATTGGTAAGAAGAGTTGAAACTTTTACTTCATTGGGTTCTATAATTTCTAGTATTTTTGTTTTAGTCTGGTTCCCTACGTTATTAAATTTAGTTATTGTCAATCAGTTTTGGGTCTTAGTAGTTTCTTTTAGAGATTACTATTTGGCTAAAAATGTTAACAGTTCATTATATCTTAGAATAAGTAAAAATTCAAAGAATTTAGATAAGAGTTTATTAAAAAAAATTTGGGGCACTGCTTGGAAAAGTGGTGTTGGAGGTTTGATGTCTGCAGGAGTGACTAATTCAATTTCTTTGATTTATGCTCAAATTGGAAATACCTCAGATGTAGCTGCTTATTTATTGGCAATTAGAATAATAACTCAAATTAGAGATATTTCTATGGCCCCTTTTTACAGTAAATTACCGTTACTGGTTATTTTTAGAGTAAAAAATGATTTACCTTCTTTAATTAGTTTAGTTAAGAAAGGTATGCGTTTGAGTCACATAGTTTTTTTCCTTGGATTTATATTTGTTACAGTATTCATACAACCTCTATTGAAAATAGTTCATTCCGAAGTAGGCTTTGTTAGTATGAATCTATGGTTTTTATTGGCATTTGCTTTTTTTACTGTTAGATTTGGTGCAATGCATTTGCAGGTTTATCTTTCTACAAATCATATTATATCTCATATAGTTGAAAGTGTTTCAGGATTATTATTTATTACAACTTCATATTTATTAGCTAATGTTTTAAATATTTATGCAATACCTGTAGGAATGATTGTTGGATATGGCCTTTTTTATTGTTGGTATTCTGCATTTCATTCTTACAAATCAATTGGTTCAAGTTGTTGGACTTTTGAGAAATCTGTTTCTTTTCCAGTATTATTAGCTTTTTTCCTCTTTTTTCTTTTTTATTTTAAAATAAATTGATTTAAATAGATGAATGTTGTATTCTTTAATCAAAACATTAATCAAGTAAAGTATATTGTTTCTAAGAACTCTGGTTCTATTGCTTTTTGGTATTACGATGATTTGTCTACTTATAGTCAATTGAAAAAGGTAATAAATATTGATAAAATATATTTAGAGGAAAACATTTCATCTAATTTTTTGAGTAATTATCAAGAGTTAGTTCATAATATTGAAGTAATATTTTTTCCAACTATTAGTGAAAGTGAACCTATTGATAATGAAAAAATATTTTTTTATGCTTCTAATGATACTCACATTTATTTATATAAAAATATATTAAATAAAATACGGGAAAATGAGTTCTATTTATATTGTAAGCTTAAAGAGAATGCTTCTGAGGCAGCAATTACATTTAATTTTGAAAATAGAGGAAACGAAAAACAATGTAATTCAGATAGAACAAAATCAAGTGTACTCGTACTTGCAAATGATTGGGGAGTAATTGAAAATAATCTTTGTAATTGGTTTAAGCTAAATAGAAGAAATATAATAGGAATTCAGGAATCATTATTGGACTTTAATCCGAAAGATAGACGACTAATGAACTGTAGTTTTCCTGTTTTTCAAGGATTAAATTCTATAAGAGATGTAGATAAAAATGGATTAATATGTGCGGTTATTGGAAATCCAAGGTTTGAGAAATTGATTTCGTCTGATATGATTGCGAATACACCTGTTTTTATCAATGTAAATTTTACTTATGGGTTTTATGAAGAGGAGAGGCAAAGGTGGCTTACTGATGTGCTTGATACCTGCTCTGATTTAAATTTAGATTACTTAATTTCTCAACACCCTAGGGATATGAGTAATCTTGAAGGAGTTAAAAATGTGATTAAGTCTGGTCCTGGAATTGTACATGATACTATTAAAAATTCTTGTGTTGTAATATCTAGGTTCAGTGCTGTAATAGTCGAAGCTATTGCTTTGGGAAGACCTGCAATTTATTTTAATCCTCATAATGAATTTGTTGGTTACAGGTTTGATCCTGATAACAAAGTTCTTTTTTATGCTACAAATAGAGAAGAACTAAAAAAAGCACTGCAGAAAATTCTTGCCTCAGATTATATTTTCGAACCCTCAGATTTGTTAAATTTTCATTTAGGAAATTCCTTGGGAGGAAATTCTTCATACTTTATTGAAAAACTGATTAAATCAATACAAGGAAAGGAGTTAATCAAACAATTGGATGCATATTCTTTGCTCTTGATTTATTTAAAATATATTAAGCTGTCTATTAAAACTCGTTTTTTTAATTAATAAAATCTAATAACGAATTTTAATACTGATTGAAACTTTAATTTGGATTATTTATGCATAAGTTGAATGCATTTACAATTTTAGCATTTTCAAATTTTAGGTAGATTTTATTTTGAATTAAGTTTTTTTGATAAAAGGGCTTAAAAAATTTTTAATGAATACAGTTAAAG
>CANCPA010000082.1 GCA_947379895.1 Chitinophagaceae bacterium
TAAAAAGTTTAAATTGTCAGATATTGATGGTATCGCTGAAATTGAAAAGCTTAAACCGGGTAAATATCATGTAACATTTACCTTAATAGGTTATGAAGATTATACTGTAATTATTCAATTTCACTTAGGAAAGATTCAAGAAGTAGGGGCGTTGATGTTGAAGAAGATAGTGTAATAAAGTGTTGAACAGTAAATTAGGATTCAAATATGTTGTTCGAAAGTCATGAATCCCTATAAGGGTTTTATTCCCTTATAGGGTTCGTGATTTCATCATAGTAGCGAAATAATGTAATAGATATAATCATAGTTTATCCCTCTTTCCTATCCCTTCTTCCACTCCAGTTCCGTCTTCAAAAATCTCGCCGTATGACTAACCTTATTCTTAATCATTGCTTCGGGGGTTCCTTCAAATAGAATCTTTCCTCCACCATCACCTCCCTCAGGTCCAAGGTCAATGATGTGGTCGGCCATCTTTATTACATCCAAATTATGTTCAATTATCAAAACGGTATTTCCACGGTCAACTAATTTATTAATCACTTCCATCAAATGATGAATGTCCTGAAAGTGCAGCCCCGTTGTAGGTTCGTCAAGGATATAAAAGGTCTTTCCCGTGTCCTTCTTTCCCAATTCTGTACTCAGTTTCACCCGTTGTGCCTCACCTCCACTCAATGTTACAGCACTCTGTCCAAGAGTGATATACCCAAGTCCCACATCTTGCAATACTTTAATCTTACGGTATAACCAAGGAACAGGTTGAAAGAAATCAGTCGCTTCGTCAACCGTCATATTCAATACATCGCTGATCGATTTCCCCTTGTAACGAATCTCTAAAGTCTCACGATTATATCTTTTTCCATTACATTTTTCACAATGCACATAAACATCCGGAAGGAAATTCATTTCAATAGTACGCATGCCTCCTCCCTCACAAACATCACATCTGCCACCTTTTACATTGAAGGAGAAACGACCCGCATTATACCCTCTTATCTTTGCTTCGGGAATAGTCGCAAATAAGGTTCTGATATCGGTAAAGAAACCACAATAAGTTGCAGGGTTACTCCTCGGTGTTCTCCCAATAGGAGATTGGTCAATCTCTATTACCTTATCTATCGCCTCTAAGCCAGTGATACTCTTAAATTCCATCGGTGCAGTACGACTATTATAGCAGTGCTTTGAAAGGATAGGATATAACGTCTCATTAATTAATGTGGACTTCCCACTTCCACTAACCCCACTCACTACAATTAATTTACCCAAAGGGAATACAACGTTCACCCCATTCAGGTTATTACCAATTACTCCTCTGAGTTCTAAGGTCTTGCCATTGCCCGCACGTCTTTCGAGAGGAATTTCCAATCCTTTTGTGCCATTCAGATAAGCCGCCGTGTCGCTGCCACTCTCCAAAACCTGTTGTGGAGTTCCTTGTACAACAATATGTCCTCCAAAGCGTCCGGCTTTAGGGCCAATATCCACCAGATAATCTGCCGCTAACATGATGTCTTTATCATGTTCTACCACTAGGATGCTGTTGCCAATATCCCGAAGATTTTGCAATGCCATAATCAATCGATGATTGTCGCGCTGATGCAATCCAATACTAGGTTCATCCAATATATAAGTAATGCCCTGCAACTGACTTCCTATCTGTGTGGCCAATCGTATCCGCTGACTCTCTCCTCCACTCAATGTCTTTGCAGGACGGTTAATCGTCAGGTAGGTCAATCCAACATCTAACAAAAACTGAAGGCGCTCACGTATCTCCTTCAAAATGTCTTTTGCAATCGTATTCTGTTTGTTCGATAAGCGTTCTTCTAAATCAGCAAACCAAACCTGTAGTTTGTCGAGATTCAGATTACTTAGTTCAGCAATATTCTTCTCATCAATCTTAAACCAAAGACTCTCTTTCCTCAATCTTTGACCATTGCAAGTTGGGCAATTCTTTAGTTCCATGAACTTCTCCACCCATTCCCTCATAGTTTCGGTACTATTTATGCCCGCAAACCAACGTTTAAGCATGGGAATGATGCCTTCAAATGCGCTAGTATAAGGATCAGGTTCAGGTAGGCTTTCAAAATCAAGAAGATCATCGCTGATGCCTTCAGGATTGCCATATAAAACAAGGTTAAGTGCTGCAGGTGCCAAATCTTTTATAGGTGTATCAATACTGAATTTATTTTTCTTGGCTAATGCTTCTACATTCTTAAATAGCTGTGCCTCTCTCTTTTCTCCCAAAGGAGCAATGCCACCTTCCTTGATTGATTTGGAATAGTCGGGAATAATTGCTTCCATACTTACCGTATAAACATTGCCTAACCCCTTGCATGTAGGACAAGCGCCATAGGGAGAGTTGAAAGAAAATGCATTAGGAGAAGGTTCCTCATAACTGATTCCTGTATCCTGACACATCAATTGTTTCGAATACATTGTAGCACTTCCGCTCCCTTCTGCAAAAGTGGAGTTAGGCTCTTGCCCCCCTTTAGTGGATAGGGATGTTGTCAATGATATAACAAACATCAACTCCTTTCCCATCTTTAAGGCCTGTTGAACACTCTGACTCAATCGTACTTTCATGTCTTCAGTAACAGCAAGTCGGTCAATTACTACTTCTATGTCATGAATCTTATACCTGTCCAACTGCATCTTAGCTGTAATGTCCATCAATTCGCCATCCACTCGCACCTTTAGGAATCCCTTCTTTCGAATATCTTCAAAAAGTTCCCGATAATGTCCCTTTCTCCCCCTTATTAAAGGTGCTAATAAGGCAATCTTCTGATCCTTGAATTTGGTAAAGATGTTGTCTACGATCTCCTCTTCGCTGAATTTCAGCATCTTCTTTCCCGTATTATAGCTGTAGGCTTCGCCGATACGGGCATAAAATAAACGCAGGAAATCGTAAATCTCCGTAACAGTACCAACGGTGGAACGAGGATTCTTTCCTGTCGTCTTTTGTTCTATCGAAATAACTGGACTCAATCCTGTAATCTTATCTACATCAGGACGTTCCATATCGCCCATAAACTGACGAGCATAAGCACTGAAACTCTCCATGTAACGGCGCTGCCCTTCATTGTAAATGGTATCAAAAGCAAGGGAAGACTTTCCACTTCCACTAACGCCTGTAAATACAACTAATTTGTTTTTTGGAATTGATATGTCGATGTTTTTAAGGTTATGTTCCCTTGCACCAAAAACTTCTATGCACTCTGTAGGTTGCTCAATAGTAGTCGATGTTGCTGTTGTTGTTGTTGCTTTTGCCATAATTAACTAATCGAATCAAATGTAGAACAAAAGTGGAGGCATTTAGTTAAAGAAACGGAAGAGATATTTTTTTCTAGATTAAATAACTTAAAATAAAGCGATAATCTTCATTTGATAATCCAAACTTTATTTTATATAATTTACTAAATGCAAAGTCTTCGGTCATCTCCTCATGCATACTATCCTTTTACTTTTGGATGCCCTTTATTTAAAACCAGATTCATATTGCGTAATCAGGGTTAAAATGATATCTTTCTTAGGTCTCTTTTAATAAAAAATTCATACTAGTGATGCAACCTTTTATATTTGCGGACTAAAAGCAATAAATGCTATTCAAAAGCAGTTTGTTTTTGCAATTGTGCAATTATATTATCAATAATACATTTTAATTAGGAAGGCATGTTCAATTCGTTAAGTGAGAAATTAGAATCAGCATTTAAAAATATCAAAGGTCAGGGTAGAATCAATGACCTGAATGTTGCCAATACCATCAAGGATATTCGTCGTGCATTGATAGATGCAGATGTAAACTTCAAGATTGCAAAAGAATTTACTGACAGGGTAAAGGATAAAGCAGCAGGTTCCAAAGTAATTAATTCAATCAGTCCGGGACAGTTGATGGTAAAGATTGTGAAGGATGAATTGACAGAATTAATGGGGGGTAAAGAAGCCCAATTTAATATTACGGGTAATCCTGCCGTGATATTGATTGCAGGATTGCAGGGTAGTGGTAAAACAACCTTCACAGGTAAATTGGCACATTATCTAAAAACTAAAAAGGGCAAGAGTCCTTTGTTAGTGGCAGCGGATGTATATCGTCCTGCCGCGATTGATCAATTAACTGTATTAGCAGGGCAAATTGGTGTAGATATCTACTCTGAAAGAGAAAATACAGACCCTGTTTCTATTGCTTTGAATGCAATTGCCGAAGCAAAAGCAAAAAATAAGAATGTAGTCATCATAGATACTGCGGGCCGTTTAGCCGTTGATGAAATGATGATGAATGAGGTGGCAAACATCAAGGCTGCTGTTAAGCCTACAGAGATTTTATTTGTAGTAGACTCTATGACGGGGCAGGATGCTGTCAATACAGCGAAAGCATTTAATGACCGACTCGATTTTAGTGGGGTTGTCTTGACCAAATTAGATGGTGATACTAGGGGGGGGGCTGCATTGACCATCAAATACACGGTGAACAAGCCTATTAAGTTCATGAGTAATGGAGAAAAGATGGAGACGCTCGATATCTTTTATCCTGAACGTATGGCACAGCGTATTTTGGGAATGGGAGATATCACGAGTCTCGTTGAAAAGGCTCAGGAACAATATGATGAGGTACAAGCGAAGAGACTTGAATCTAAAATACGCAAGAACCAATTTGATTTTCAAGACTTCTTAGACCAAATACAACAGATTAAGAAGATGGGGAATATCAAAGATTTGATGGGTCTTATTCCAGGAATGGGTAAATTAGTGAAAGATATTGATATCAACAATGACACTTTCAAGGATTTCGAGAATATTATCCGTAGTATGACCCCTCAAGAAAGGGCGAATCCTGATTTGTTGAATCCAAGCAGAAAGGCGAGGATTGCTAAGGGCTGTGGTAAGGACATCGCACAGGTGAATGCCTTTATCAAGCAATTTGAACAAATGAAACAGATGATGGGGGCAATGACAAAATCGGGAGGACAGTTTCCTGGAATGGGTGGAATGGGTATGCCTAACTTTAGGAGGTAGATGAATAATTAGAACAATAAAAGCACCCCGAAAACTTGATTGGTTTCGGGGTGTTTTGTTTTTAAGGAATGTTCGGAAATTAAAAATGAGAAATATTATTGACTTAAATCAGCTGTTTTATATTGCATAAATCATAAAATATGTTAAAATGCCATGTTTATGACATTTCTCTTTCTTTATTGTGGGTTACCTTTATTCTCCTTTGAGTATAAAGAGTAACTGTGCAGGGTTAAAAAAACTAAAACTTCTTTCTCTTCAACGACTGACTTGCCTGCGTGATTAAAACAATTGACTCGCCTTTTTGAATAATAAATTTTTCTGACTGTATCGCTTGTCTCGTGATATAATTTTTTAGAACAATTAAATTAACAGTTATGATTAAGATGAGTTTGAACACAATCGCAAAGAGGTTTTTCTTAGGTAATTTATTAGCCGCAGCACTTTTCCTTTCTTTACATGCCTCTGCTGCAAGAATCGAAAAAAGTGTATATTCAGAAATAGATACACATTCCGATTCATTAAAAGTAAATAAGTTTGAAGTGAAATATCTTGGAAATGCTTCTGGAAATTTCGACTTTGATGTTCGTTATAATAATGTAAAAGGAAGTAATTTCTTTTTTGTAGTAAAAGATGAAAATGGAGAAATTTTGTTTGAAAAAGATTATTCAAGTAAAATGTTTCACAAAAAAGTAGAGTTAGCTAAAGTAGACGACATAAGTAAACTAACGTTCTCTATTCTATCTGATAAGGATGTTACAATCTTCTCGAAAGATATTCTGATTAAAACAAAGTATGTCGAAGATGTTTTAGTGAAGATTAACTAATTCTCAAAAGTAAAAAACAAACGTAAATAAAATAGTAATTAACCAAGCAGCTAATATTTATTAGCTGCTTTTTTTGTCCGTTTAACCCAGATTACGTAATAGACTCGTTATGAAATTCACAAATACAAAAAAGACAAGTTTTTATACAGATTTTTTGACTGAAGACATAATAAATTACGTTGAAGTCAAACAAATCAAGTAAAAGCTTATGTTTGAAGTGGTTGAGAATTGTAATAGAGTCCTATTGCGTAATCTGGGTTTAATAATTAGAAGTAGAAATTAGCAAAAGTTATAAGTACTTAATTCTAATTTGAATTAAGACTAAAAAAAAGTCCCAAACATTATTGTTTGAGACTTTTTTTATTTGACTTATTTAAAATTATTAAAAATTGATGAAAGACTCGTCATTCATCAATTTTATCACACACAATTATCTCGCAATATTCACTGCTCTCTTTTCTCTTATTACAGTTACTTTAATCTGACCTGGATAAGTCATTTCAGTTTGTATTTGTTGAGCGATTTCAAAACTTAATTTGTCACTATCACTATCTGTAACCTTATCGGCTTCAACAATTACACGTAACTCTCGTCCTGCTTGTATAGCATAAGCCTTTTCTACGCCTTTATAAGTTTGTGCAAGAGCTTCAAGGTCTTTAATACGTTGTAGATATTGTTGCATGATTTCTCTACGAGCCCCGGGTCTTGCACCGCTAATTGCGTCACAAGCTTGAATGATTGGAGAAATAACAAATAACATTTCCATTTCATCATGGTGTGCGCCAATTGCATTAACAATTGCAGGATTTTCTCCATACTTTTCAGCAAGTTTAGCACCCAATAATGCATGGCTTAATTCGGTTTCTTCATCAGGAACCTTACCAATATCGTGTAAAAGACCTGCACGCTTTGCAAGTTTTGGATTTAATCCCAATTCAGCAGCCATGATGCCGCAAAGGTTGGCTGTTTCTCTACTATGCATCAATAAGTTCTGACCATAAGAAGAACGAAAACTCATCCTTCCAACCATGCGAACCAATTCTTTATGAAGCCCGTGTATTCCTAATTCTATAACAGTACGTTCGCCTATTTCAAGTACCTGATCTTCTAATTGCTTCCGTGTTTTTTCTACAACTTCTTCAATACGAGCCGGATGAATACGACCATCAGCAATCAGTCTCGACAAACTTAATCTTGCAACTTCTCTACGCAACGGATCAAATGAAGAAAGAACTATTGCTTCGGGAGTATCGTCTACAATTAAATCTACCCCTGTTGCTGCTTCTAAAGCACGAATATTTCTTCCCTCACGACCTATAATTTGTCCTTTTATTTCGTCAGAATCAAGGTTGAAGACAGATACAGTATTTTCAATTGTTACTTCAGCTGCAGTTCTTTGAATAGATTGAATAACAATTTTACGAGCTTCTTTATTTGCTTTTAATTTGGCATCTTCAATAATTTCTTGTTGAATTGTAAGCCCTTGAGTATGTGCAGCTGCTCTCATCGATTCAATCAATTGAGCTTTTGCTTGTTCAGCGGTTAATCCTGCAACAGCTTCAAGTCGTTTTAAATGCTCTTCTTCATGCTTTTCAAATTGAACCTTTTTCTGATTTACAATCTCAATTTGTTTGTTTAGGTTCTCTTTTATAACTTCATTTTCTTTTATTTGTCTGTTGAGAGAATCCTTAATTGTTTCCTGTTCTTTAATTAGCTTGTCAACACTATTTTCTTTCTGATTAAATGCCGCTTCTCTTTGATTGACAGATTGTTCTTTTTGTTTTGCCCTGACTTCCGATTCAGCAATTTTCTTATTTCTTTCTAGAATGTCATTATCAAAATCTGCTTTTAATTGGACGAACTTTTCTTTTGCTTCAAGTTGCTTTTCTTTTTTTATTGTCTCGGCTCTTAATTCAGCCTCTTTGAGAATAGCCTTTGCTTTTAGTTCGGCTTCTTCAACATCTTTCTTCGATGCTTTTGTGAAAATTAATTTTCCTGTAACTACGCCAATAATAAGTGTTATTGTTCCTGTTATTATAAGCAATACTGTTGTATCCATGCTGTTAGCAATTTTTAAAATAGTTTATAATCATGTTTCGTCTTCCATTTGCTCAATTTTTAAATTAAAACTTGCGCTAAAGTCGGCGAAGGTAATTAAATACTTTTCTTAATGTGTAGTCTTTTTATAAGAAGCATTAAAAAATCTGTATTGCATACATTAAGATTAAGCAATTGCTAATAATTCTATCATTTTTAAAAACAAATAGTTTAAAGAAATATTTATTATACAGTTATTGGTTTTTATTTACAACTTACTTTTATTTTTTGTGTTTAGAGTTAAAATGTTTCTTTATGAGTAAAGTTTATTCGCTTAAAACAGTGCAAAAAATTCCAGTAAATATTGATGTAGCGTGGTCATTTTTTAGTAACCCAGCTAATTTAAAAGAGATTGTACCTAAAAGTATGGGATTTGAAATTGTCAGTAAATACCATGGAGATAGAATGTATCAAGGTCAAATTATTGAATATACTGTTTCTCCAGTTTTAGGAATTCCTATGTATTGGATGACCGAGATTACACATGTAGAAGACAAAAAATATTTTGTAGATGAACAAAGGTTTGGCCCCTACACAATGTGGCATCATCAACATCATTTTAAAGAAATTGAAGGAGGTGTTGAAATGACTGATATTGTTCATTACAAAATTCCTTATTATTTTTTGGGGACAATTGCACAAATTCTTTTTGTAAAAAGTCAGCTATCTAAAATTTTTGAAACTCGCTTCAAATCTGTGGAAACTAGATTTGGGAAATGGGATAAATAGTCTACAAATTTATTAGTAGGATTTATTGAAGTTGTAGTATTCTATTTTTGAGTCTTGTTTGCTTTATTTATTAATCGAAGTAATCTTAGAATTATAATTTCATAACTAGACTTTGTTTAATATTTTTTTTATTTCGGGCATCATAATTTAAGTTAATAGTATCTTTTATTTTTTATCATGATTTTTTCTAAACAAGACTAATCACTTTACATCACACATTAGTCTTTTAAAATAAATCATGTAGATTAAAAGTATTTATTTAACAAAATTAACAGTTTAAGTTATGAAAAAAAGTTTGCTAGTAGTTTGTACAGCAATTTCAATTATTGCTATTTTCCAATCTTCAATTCAAGCACCTAAGTCTTTATTAAAAGCAAGTGGTTCAGGTATTGCTACTCAAACGTCTTGCACAAGTTGTCATGGTTCAGCAGTGTCAGGGGGTTCTATTACTTTAGTAGGTCTGCCTACAAAAGTAACGGCAGGGCAATCCTACACATTTTCTGTCCACTTAAATGATGCTAAAACCACAGCAAAGGATTGGGGATTTGCAATGACATTTGCTTCCGGAACTTTATCAACCACTAATGCAGCAGTCGGTATCACGTCAGGCAAACTCAATTGTTACCATCAAACTCCACCTTTTGTTACCGACACAGCCTATACTTTTGATAAAATCACTTGGACAGCACCCGCAACTGCAGGAACTGTCGCTGTAAAATTTGCAGGAATTGCTGGTAATGGAGATATGACAGATAATAGTGCAGACCACTCGTATAAAGGAACAGCATCTTTAACAGTTTCATTGCCTACTCCTGTTAAAATTGCTTCATTTGAAGCATTATTAGCTTCAAATAAAGTAAACCTAAAATGGTCTTCTGCATCAGAATTGAATACAGAAAGTTTTATTGTAGAAAGAAGTATTGATGGCAGCAGTTATTCAATTGCCGGAACATTAAAGGCAGTAGGTAATTCTACTACTTTGCACGCATATTCATTCACTGATGATGTAAGTTCATTGATAGGCAATGTCTACTATCGATTGAAAATTATTGATAAAAATGGAACTACGGCTTATTCAGAAGTGCAAGTAGTTTCCGTAAAAGCAAATCAAAGTAAAATTGTAAAGATTTATCCAAATCCTTTACGACAAGGTCAAAACCTGAATGTAAAGTTTATAGCTATGAAATCGGACAATGTTACTTTTTCATTGATTACTTCGTCAGGAAGTAAAGTCGCAAATCTTACTTCTAATGTAAATGAAGGGATAAATAATATAACATTGAATTTTGATCAACGTCATTTATCTAAAGGAACTTATTATTTAACTACAAATAATTCTCAAGATAAACAACTTGTAGTTATTCAGTAATATTTAGGGTTATTTGTTGTTTTACCAATATTTAGAGGACACTAAAGAGTGCAATTTGCATTCTTTAGTGTCCTCTAAATATTTGATGGAAATGATAATCCTAATGCCATTTTATTTGCCATGTTGAAAAACTAATAAGTAAAGCCTTTTTTTAACGTTTACAAGTAAAACAATAGGTCGTCAAATTTTAATTAATTTTTGGAAGATTTTGAATTCATTTTAATGAATTTTAACTGTATTAAAATCTCCATACCTATAATTAAAAAATATTTTTATTCACTAAGGGTAAATGTTTTATTATTTGTCTTTAGCTTGTGTGATAATTTGCTTGTAATGAATAATAGGAAAGAATTGCCTGACAAAAATGTGCATTCAATGGAAAGCTTTTCATTGAACACTCGAAAAGAAGGGGATGATGATATGCATTCTGCTAACATCCTCGATAATGAGGCAATTATAAGGAATGTGTTGAAGAGTAATCCAGAAAAAGGCTTTGAGCTTATTTTCCGAAGGTATTATAAGCCTCTTTGCAGTCATGCTGTACGTTTTGTATATTCAAAAGAGTTAGCAGAGGATATTGTAAGTGAAATATTTACTAACTTTTGGAAAAAAAAGCATTACGAAAATGTGACTTCAAGTTTCAGGGCTTATCTGTATAGATCAGTACGAAATGCTATTTATAATTATTTACAAAGCGAGTATGGCAGGAGAAGCAACTTAATGACTGTTGTGAATGATTTGGAAGAAATAGTTCTTGAGTTTAATACACCTCAAAAAATATTGCTATTCGATGAATTGTCCCATCAAATAGAAGTAGCGGTAAGTTCATTTCCTCCACAATGTCAAAAGGTTTTTATACTGAGTAGATTTGAAGGTAAGGCTAATAAAGAAATAGCATTAGAAATGAATATTAAATTAAAAACAGTCGAAGCACACATGATGAAAGCACTAGCAACATTGCGAAATTGCTTAAATGTGTACTTGGATAATTAGTATTAGGGCAATTTAAAAAAGCATTATGTTAAACGGTAATACCATAAATAAGCAATTTTTATTAAATCATTTTGCGGGAAATTCAACCCCTCTTCAAAAGAAATTGATTGAGGAATGGTTAGCATTACCCGAGAATATAGAGTTGTATTATGAAAGCCTTGATGAATGGGAAAATGAAAATGCACAATTTGTTACAGATGATTTAAAGGCACTGAACAAAATTTTAATTGGAGAAGAGACTGTAAATATTGAGCAAACAAATCGTTCTATCTATTTTACATATAAGAAATTTGCTATTGCGGCAGTTATTATTTTAATGATTGGTTGCAGTTTTCTTTTAGCTAAAGACACCATTTTTTATAAAACTATTGATACAGCTTATGGTGAAGTGAAATTTGTAGTTCTCCCAGATGGAAGTTTTGTAACATTAAATGCAAATAGTTCCATTAAGTACGCACGATTCTCTTTTGGTGAAATTAATAGAGAAGTATTTTTAAATGGAGAAGCAGATTTTTCTGTTGTACACACAAAGAGCAATCAAAAGTTTGTAGTCAAAACAAATAATAATGTTGACGTAACAGTACTTGGAACTCAATTTTCAGTTTACACTAGAAATGCAAATGATAAAGTTGTGCTTAGAAAGGGAAAGGTTTCTCTAGTCTTTAATGAAAATCAAACGACTAAGAATTTAATATTAAGGCCCGGTGATGAATTTACTAAAAGCAAATCGGGAGATAACAGAATTGAACATTTAGCGAACACCGAGAAAGAAGTAGCATGGAAAAATCATGACTTTTTGTTTGAAGGGACATCATTACTTGAAATTGCTGAAATGCTCAAAGATGATTTTGGTGTAATAGCACATTTCGAAGATGAATCATTAGCCCAAAGAAAAATATCAGGTTCCTTTCATGCTGAAAAAGCAGAAGACCTAATTGAAGCAATCTCTCAGTTATTGGATTTAAACTATAAAACCAAAAATAATAATTTTTACTTCTTTGAGTAGTAACAAATAATATATTTAGATATACACAACTTCTTTGCCATTTATGAAATATATATCAGCATCATTAGGAAAGGTTTTGCTTGTAATGAGCGTTTTAACTTGTACATCACAACTTTTGAAGGCTCAATCTAATAGTATTTATTCAGGAATAAGTAATATAAGAAGTAATGACACTTCTCCTTCAACCACAAAACTTTCTGAAGTATTAAAGAGTTTTAAGTTTAAGTTTGATGCTGATATCCTTTTCGAAGATAAAGTATTAGATGGTATGATGGTATCTTCTGATATTTTAAACACAAAAGAAACCATTGAAGTAAATCTGAATAATCTTTTAAGTGGATTACCACTTAGTTTTAAAAAAGTAAAGGAGAAAACCTATGTTATTATTTCTTCAAAGAAATTAAAAAAAAATTCTTCAATTGGGGGAAATAAAATTGTAGAGGCAAATACTACTCACTTGGATACAGATAATACAACTCCAAATGTTAAAGCAGTTGTTGCAAATATTAAAATTGAAAGTCAAAATAAAGTCTTCCCAAACGAAATAATAGTTTCTGGAAAAGTCAATGACGATAAAGGCATTCCTTTAGTAGGTGTAACTATTGTTGAAAGAGGAAAAAATAACACCACTCTTTCCAAAGTTGATGGAACATTTTCTATTAAGGTGAGTAGTGCAAAATCTACTCTCGTATTCTCTTATGAGGGTTTCGAATCAAAATCAATAACTGTAGGAAATAATACAGAAAAGCTATCTATTGCACTAAAACAAGGAGTAAAAGATTTGGAACAAGTCGTTGTTGTTGGATATGGAACTCAGCGGAAAAAAGATTTAACTGGATCAATTGCACGTGTCAATATAACCGACATGCAAAAAGCACCTGTTCGTTCTTTCGAAGAAGCATTAGGTGGTCGTGTTGCTGGCGTTCAAGTTACTTCCACTGATGGTCAGCCGGGAAGTGCAGTTTCAATCGTGATTAGAGGAAATAGTTCTATCACACAAGACAATTCTCCCTTATATGTGGTTGATGGATTCCCAATTGAAAATCCTAATAATAATGCCATCAATCCTGCCGATATAGAATCTGTCGAAATTTTAAAGGATGCCTCTGCTACTGCAATATATGGAGCTCGTGCTGCAAATGGAGTTATTATGATTACTACAAAAAAAGGTTCAGCAGGAAAAACAAAGTTTACATTAAGTAGTAGTTACGGCAATCAAAGTATAATCAACAAAATTCCTGTTTTAAATGGATATGAATTTGTTCGTTTTCAATCGGAATATGATTCTGTAAATACTAAGTCACAGTATTTTACTTTAGGACAAACATTAGATAGTTTTAAAAATTCAAAAGGTATTGATTGGCAGAATCAGGTTTTTACTTCTGCCCCTATCTCAAATACAAGTTTTTCAATGAGTGGGGGCAATGCTGATACCAAATTTTTTGCATCAATGTCTGCACTTAACCAAAATGGGATAGTAAAGTTTTCGGGTTATGACCGCTATCAAGCTAGGTTGCGTTTAGACCATAATATCAGTTCAAAAGCAAAGTTTGCAATGAATATAAACTATAGTGCGTTGAAAGGCTATGGTACAATACCCTCAAGTTTAACAGGTTCTTCCTCACAATCAAGTAATTTGATGTTTAGTGTTTGGGGGTACCGACCAATTGCAGGTACAAAGACGGTTAATTTGCTTTCAGGAGTCGATCCTTTTTTTCTCTTAGACCCAAACGATGCTCGTTTCAATCCATTAGAAACAGTTCAATTTGAAGTCAGAAACAGAATCGCTAATAATTTATATGGTAATGCCTCTTATGATTATGAAATCATTAAGGATATGAAGTTTAAGGCTGTTGTTGGTTTCACAAATGATGTAGAAAGAGATGAGGCTTTTAATGGTTCTAATACGCGATTAGGTAGCCCTAAAACAGTTGCAGGCCGAAATAATGGGGTCAATGGATCTTTTTTATATACTACGACGAACAGTTATGTTTCCGAAAATACAATCTCCATTAACAAGCGATTGAATAAACAAACATTTGACATCGTAACGGGATTTACATGTCAGGGAACAACTAGGTATTCTTTTGGAGCCTCTGCCGCTAAGTTGCCTAATGAAAGACTAGGACTTGCAGGATTAGACGAAGGAACGCCTAATAAAGTGCCTGCTACAAGATCAAATAGTATGCTTGCCTCTTTTTTAGGTCGGGTGAATTATAGTTACGATGGAAAATATTTAGCTACAGTTTCTTTTAGAGCTGATGGCTCATCAAAGTTTGCCCCTGAAAATCATTGGAGTTACTTTCCATCTGCAAGTATTGCATGGCGTTTAAGTCAGGAGAACTTCATGAAAAAACTTGACTTTATCAACGATTTAAAAGTTCGAACTAGCTATGGATTAGTAGGAAATAACCGTGTAGGCGATTTTGCATCAGCTAATACACTCACCTCTCCAATTGTTAGCTCATATCCATTTAATGGAGCGATAACAAGTAGCACAATTCCTTCTGCATTAGGTAATCCCAACTTAAAATGGGAAACTACTGCTCAAATGGATGGTGGAATAGATTTGACTGCTTTTCATAGCAGAATTAATTTGACTCTAGACATTTATAGAAAAGTTACAAGCGATTTATTATTGAATGCTAAAATGCCGCCTTCTTCAGGCTTCACAACAGCTTTTAAAAATGTAGGTAAAGTTCAAAATCAGGGATTAGAAATTTCGTTAACTGCAAAAGTAATAGATCAAGGGAAGCTGATTTGGAATTCAGGATTTAATATCGCTTTCAACAATAATAAGGTTTTGGAACTTGCCGATGGACAACAAACACTTCTTACTCCAATTAATTGGGATAATCAATGGAATGGTTCCTCTCCATATATCGCTAAAGTTGGGCAACCACTTGGTTTAATGTTTGGTTATATATGGGATGGTAATTATCAATATTCTGATTTTGACAAAAATTCTTTAGGGGCGTATGCTTTAAAGCCAAATGTAACATCAAATACTACGGTTCCAAGTACGAAGATTCAACCTGGATATATTAAATACCGTGATTTAAATGGAGATTTAGTAATGAATGACGATGATAGAACAATTATTGGTAATGCAAATCCAAAATATACAGGTGGATTTACTAACAATATTACTTATGGTAGTTTCGATTTAAGTATCTTCTTTCAATTTTCATATGATGCTAATATCCTAAATGCTAACCGATTAGTTTTTGAAGGAAATTCTGGAAGGACAATGCAAAATCAATTTGCAACAGTTCTTAATCGATGGTCACCTACAAATCAAAATAATCAGATGTTTATTACGAAAGGAGGAGGTGATAAAGTATATTCTTCTCGTGTGGTTGAGGACGGTTCTTATATTCGTCTAAAAACTGTTCAACTTGGTTATAATTTGCCAGTAAATATGCTTAAAAAAGTAGGTATATCTACCGCACGTTTCTATGCTTCAGCGCAGAATATCATCACTTGGACTAAATATACAGGTTTCGATCCTGAAGTATCAGCTTATAATTCGGCTTTAACTTCTGGATTTGATTATTCCGTATATCCTCGTGCGAAAACAGTTACTATTGGTTTAAATGTTACTTTTTAATTCAAAAATGCTTAATGAAATGAAAAATAAAATAAAAATAGTAATACTTATTTTAATTGTAACTGTCGCTAACTTTTCCTGTAAGAAGTATTTAACGACTACCCCAAGCGATACGATTGTCTCTGATTACTACTACTCGAACGATGCCGAACTAAATGCAGCTTTAGGTGGGGTATATAGTTATTTGGCACAAGATGGAACCTTCTCTAGAAATTTAGTTTTAGAATTGGAAATGGGAAATGATGAAGGGCAATTTAATAATCGCAATAATAAATCGGGTAATCCGTCTTTATACGATTGTCAGTCTTCGAATTCTATTTATTCTGATTGTTGGACTTCCTTATATGCTGGCATTAATGCAGCCAATTTATTATTAGCAAATGTTGATGCATCAGGTGCATCTGCAAATACAAAGTCTTTAGTAAAAGGCGAAGCGACCTTCTTGAGAGGATTCTATTATTTTCAATTAGTTTCTCGTTTTGGCGACGTTCCATTAAGGCTAAAGCCTACTATTCAAGTGGGTAATTTTAATTATCCTCGTACTCCTTCTATTCAAGTGTACAATCAGGTATTATCAGATTTAAAATATGCACAATCTTTAGTAAATGATATAATAAGTAATGGAACTCCATCTCATATTAATAAAACGGCAATTGCAGGTATCATTGCAAGAGTCTATTTAAAAATGGCCGGGCATCCACTCAATTTAGGCTTGCCTATGTATGATTCTGCTAGTATATATGCTGAATCTGTTATTTCCTCTGGTATTCACAATTTAAATCCAAGCTATAAACAATTTTTCATCAATCTCTCTCAGGATAAATATGATATTAATGAATCTATGTGGGAGGTTGAGTTTTATGGTAATAATACTCCTTCGGGTACTATGCCCCCGGGAAGTCGTTTCCCTTGTCAGTTAGCAATGAGGTATGTGGGAGTCGATCCAAATCCACAAATGATATACGGTTATGGAGCCTTTACACCTACAGGATATCTTTATGATAGTATCTATCAAAAATATGCTTCCGATACCCTCAGGAGAGATTGGAACATTCCTCCTTATACCTTCTCTAAAATTGGAAGTTCCGATTCAACGGCTATTTTGCCTGTTGTATTGCCCGTTGTGAACCCTGTATTTAAACCGGCAACATCTCATTGGGATATGGATTGTGGTAAATGGAAACGAGAATATGAAACTTATTTACCTAAGAGTAGGGATTGGAGCCCCACAAATTTTCCAGTTATTCGGTATGCTGATGTTTTATTAATGGCCGCTGAAGCCGAAAACGAAATGGGAAATCCTGATATTGCACTTGTTTACCTTAATCAAGTAAGGACAAGATCATTAGCTGAAACTATTCCTTCAACAGATCAACTCTCGCTTCGCCAAATAATCCGCGACGAAAGGGCAAGGGAGCTTTGTTTTGAAGGACTCAGAAAATTTGATTTAATACGTTGGGGAATCTTTAATAAAGCAATGATTTCTTGTAAGAGTTCTATTAGTGGTAGTACTTCTTCATCTTCCTTAAAAGCAAGATATCTTAACGCATATAACAATGTTGGACTAAGGGATACCTTGTTGCCAATTCCTAGTGTAGAATTAAATGTGAATGGTTTAATCACTCAAAACCCAGGTTGGTAATCAATTAAAATTTCAAAAATGAAGTATAGTTTTCGTTACTTTCTATTTTCTCTTACCTTAGTTGCTTTCATTTCTTGCCGCAAAGATTCACCAGACAATGTAGAATTTAATGTATCTACTGCCGCAACTACTTACAAATTATCTGATTCTGTTTATTTCGATTTAACAGGAAACCCTGATATAATTACGCTTTATACAGGTGATAGCCTTAATAATTATGACAACAGGAATGTTACTTCTAAAATCGGAGGGAAACTTAACTTTGGTTTTCAGTTTAGTGCAGCTAATGATTCCGCGTTTGCAGCTATTGCAAGTAGATGCTTTAGAGTGCTTATTTCTACTGATTTTAAAAATACATATACTTCTTATAGAGACACTGCATCTTTACGATTAAATTATCCTGCCACCTATAAAGATAGTATCACAGCAGATAGTTTTCGAGTAGCAGCCGCTGATTCTGCAATGGCAAATGCTGCTAAATGGACTGATCTAACCGATAGCATGTACTTACCTGTAACCGGACCTGTTAAAACAATAATCCCTTCTGCAATAGCAAATATTACAAAGTATATTACAAATGCAACTGATCCTTTCAATATTGCATTCTTATACAAGGCCGATACTACTCATTATTTAGGGTCAACGGGAATAAGGGTAGGAGGAATATCGCTCGTGAACAACTTTCCTGACGGAACAAGTTCGGACTTTAGTTCAAAATTAGCAGCAGGGGGCTCCAAAAGCACGAATTGGAAAACAATTAGAGCAGCAAATTTCAATGCCCCTTGGACAACATCTACAACATATCTGAATTTTATTCCAAAGTATAATGCTGTTCACACCGAACAATGGATAATATCTTCAGCGTTTTATCCTAATGCAGCAACGCCTGATGTTGCCATGCCAATTAAAAATATTACACAAACTCCTTTAAATAGATTTGCCTATAAGTTTAATAAATTAGGTAAGCATAAAGTAGTATTTGTGGCAAGTAACAATAGACCTTCAGGTATGAAGCAAGTGGTTAGAGAGATAGATTTGACTATCATACAATAGCTATTATTAACTATAAAATGGCTGTGTATAAATTTTGTTTTATTACATTTGAGTTCAAAACTTACAATGTATAAGTTTTACTTTGTAAGTATTTATATATAATTATGATTAGCAAAAGATTTAAGGTTCCCTCTTTTTTAAATTCTGCACAGAAGAACTATTCTATTGGAATAGTTCTTCTGTTTTTATGTCAATTTTCATTTAGTCAAACTAACTATTACATAGATTCTATTGCCGGAAACGATGCAAATTCTGGATCAATTACGACTCCATTTAAATCGGTCTCCAAGTTAAATAATATGACTTTAGCAGCAGGATCAAAAGTTTATTTAAAATGTGGCTGTACTTGGACTAGTCAAACATTAAAATTTAAAGGGTCAGGCACAGCAGGAAATCCAATTATAATTGATAAATACGGTAATGGCGCAATTCCATTATTAGCAGGGAATGGAATTACAGGCGATGCCGTAGTTTATTTGTATAATCAACAATACATTGAAATTAATAACTTAGAGATAACAAACTGTCCGGTAGGCCCTGTTAACAGCGCTTTCTTTGTTGGATTATATCAAAATGGAACAAATCCCTTAGGTGCCGATCGAAGAGGGGTAATGGTCGCTTTAGATAATTACGGTACAGCAAATCATATTTATTTAAAAAATTTGAATATTCATCATATAAAAGGACAATTAGGTAGTATATCGACAGCTGTAAATGGGGCATATACAAAAAGAACAGGAGGTATTTATTTTGATGTATTAGGTAATACTGAGAAAACGACAAGTAAATCAAGGTTCAATGATGTATTGATTGATAGTTGTTCAATTAATTATTGCGAAAATATCGGATTAGCATTCGATAATGAATGGAATACATACTATCCTGGAGGCAATGAATATGCAAATTGGTATAGCCGACGATATACAAATGTAAAAATCAGTAATAATACAATACATCATATTGGAAAAAATGCTATGATCATCCGTTGTACTGATTCAACAGGCTTGATAGAACATAATGTATGTTATGAAACAGCTGTAGGCACTACGGGCAATACCATGTTTACGGCAAGAGCACGAGGAACAGTATTTCAATATAATGAAGGCTATTATAATAGGGCAAACACTCAAACTGTTGATCCCGGAAGTATTGATGGTAGTATGTATGATCCTGATTTGGGTAGTATAAATATCATCTTTCAGTTCAGTTATAGCCACGATAATTCGGAAGGACTTTATTGGGGTTGTAATTCAAGGAGTCAGCCAGGAAATACCGCTCCTAGTCTTCCCGATCCACTTGATTTGGGTTGTACTGCACGATACAATATCAGTCAAAATGATTTAGGTGATTTAGTATATTTCAATTACCCATCAGCAGGAAACGAAATATACAACAATGTATTTTATTCAAAATCTGGGTTAGGGCCAATTATTATTCATGAAAATGGACGTAGTAATCACTCCTATAATTTTAAAAATAATATTATTTTCAATCTAACCAAGACAAGTTCTAGTGGAGCAAGATATGTATTTGTTGATACTGGTGTTACAACCCAAAATAGAACGATTGATCACAATCTTTTTTGGGGCAGTCATCCTTCTACCGAACCTGTCGATTCAAATAAGCTTACCACAAATCCTCTTTTTATAAATCCCGGAAGTGGAGGTGTAGGTTTGAATACCTTAAGTGGATATCAAATTAAATCTACTTCCCCATGCATTAATTCTGGCGTTGTAATTCCAAATACGGCCACCACCGACTTTTGGGGTAACCCTGTACCCGGCATGAGAGGTCTGCCTCCTTGTAGAGGGGCATTTGAGTTTAACACGCCGTGGCCTACCCCTGTTTCTTTTGTATCTTTCTCAGGAACTAATAAACAAAATCAAAATGTGCTCACATGGACAACAATTAATGAAACAAATAATGCTGGTTTTGAGGTTCAGGTAAGTAACGATGGACTAAACTTCTCAGATGTTGCCTTTGTAAAAGCACAAACAGCAACAGGCAACTATGTTGGTCAGCTTTTTTATAGTTATTCAGATGCAAATAATAGGGAAGGGAATACTTATTATCGACTGAAACAGTTGGATAAAAATGGAATTAGTGCTTACTCATCAGTTATAATGATGGCAACAAATAAAATTCCTCTACCTTCTATTGCCGTTTATCCGAATCCAGTTAAAGGAAGTTCATTCAAGATGCAGTTGAAAAACATGACTCAAGGAAACTATACCTTGAAAGTTTTAAATCAAACAGGAAAAGTAATTTCAATTCAACCAATAACAATTCAAGATAGCAATGCAGACTTAAAAGTAGAGTTGAGTGGGGTACAGGCAAAGGGTGTTTATTTATTGCAACTTAATAATCGAACCTTAATTGTAAAAACGAAGTTTATAGTGGAATAGAAGATTTACTCCTTATAATTAATTGT